>NZ_JAHBDR010000039.1:0-103047 GCF_019956575.1 Pseudomonas sp. A-R-19 | reverse complement strand
GTCCTTGAGATCGCCATCGCCGGCAAGCCGGGCTCCTACAAAAGCGGCTTGGCAGGTAGGTTGCTCAAACCACCAGATTGTTCATCTCGCAGTACTCTTCCCACTCGACGCCCAACACCTCGGCCGCTTCCTTGTGCAGTTTCAGGCGTTCTGTCTCGTACTCCTCAGGCGTCGAGGTGTACTTGAGGGTCAGTTCCCATGGCTGCAAACCCTGGGCTTCGGCCTCGTCCTCGAAAGCCCATTGAATCTGGTCTTTCTGATCATCGGGACTCAAGTCCTTGATCTCGTCCATCAGCTCGGGGGCATCCAGCACGTACTTCTTCAGCGCTTCTTCGTGTCTGGCTTCTTGGGTCAATTCTTTTATTGTCATGGCGTTCTCGTTGATCTGGGGAATGGAAGATGGATCTGGATCATCAAGGATCTCTCTGACGCAAAAAAACCGTATGAAGCACGGTTTATCTGGCCTTCAGAACCATTCGGGATCATCTGAAAACAAGTCTTGCTGGTGCCCGAGACAGGAATCGAACCTGCGACCTTCGCGTTACGAGTGCGCTGCTCTACCGGCTGAGCTACACGGGCGGTGGGCTAAACCTAGCATTGACTTCAGGGGCAGGCAACTTCCGGAACGTCTCAATTTCCTGCAGACAAAAAAATGCCCCACAGCTTTCACTGCAGGGCATTTTTTACAACGCTGAAGCGGTCAGGCGTGAGGCGTAATTAAACGCCCGAAGCCTTGGCTGCTGCCACGTCTTTGATGGACAGCTTGATACGGCCGCGGTTGTCCACGTCCAGTACCAGTACTTCCACTTCCTGGCCTTCTTTCAGGATGTCGGTCACTTTCTCAACGCGAGCGTCGCTCAGCATCGAGATGTGAACCAGGCCGTCCTTGCCCGGCAGGATGTTGACGAATGCGCCGAAGTCGACGATGCGCTCAACCTTGCCGACGTAGATCTTGCCGATTTCAGCTTCAGCGGTAATGCCCAGTACGCGCTGACGAGCAGCTTCTGCCGCTTCCTTGGTTTCGCCGAAGATCTTGATCGAACCGTCGTCTTCGATGTCGATCGAAGCCTTGGTCTCTTCACAGATCGCACGAATGGTCGCGCCGCCTTTACCGATAACGTCACGGATTTTGTCGGTGTCGATTTTCATCGCGATCATGGTCGGAGCGTTGGCCGACAGCTCGGTACGCGACTGGCCAATGATCTGGTTCATCTGGCCGAGGATGTTCAGGCGCGCTTCCAGGGCTTGGCCCAGAGCGATCTCCATGATCTCTTCGGTGATGCCTTTGATCTTGATGTCCATCTGCAGCGCGGTAACACCTTTGGCGGTACCAGCTACCTTGAAGTCCATGTCGCCCAGGTGGTCTTCGTCACCGAGGATGTCGGTCAGGACTGCGAATTTCTCGCCTTCTTTAACCAGACCCATGGCGATACCGGCAACCGGCGCTTTCATCGGCACACCAGCGTCCATCAGGGCCAGGGAAGCACCGCAAACGGAAGCCATCGAGCTCGAACCGTTGGATTCGGTGATTTCCGAAACCACACGGATGGTGTACGGGAACACGTCAGCGGCTGGCAGCATGGCCGAAACCGAACGACGGGCCAGACGGCCGTGACCGATTTCACGACGACCAGCGCCACCCATGCGACCACACTCGCCTACCGAGAACGGAGGGAAGTTGTAGTGCAGCATGAACGGGTCTTTTTTCTCGCCTTCCAGGGTGTCCAGCAGCTGTGCGTCACGGGCAGTGCCCAGTGTTGCAACAACCAGAGCCTGGGTTTCACCACGGGTGAACAGTGCCGAACCGTGAGTCTTCGGCAGAACGCCGACTTCGATGTTCAGTGGGCGTACGGTTTTGGTGTCGCGACCGTCGATACGTGGCTTGCCGTTTACGATGTTTTCGCGAACGGTGCGGTATTCGATTTCGCCGAAAGCAGCTTTGACTTCGCTGGACGAAGGCTGGCCTTCTTCACCGGACAGCTTGGCAACCACCTGATCCTTCAGCTCACCCAGGCGAGCGTAACGGTCGGCCTTGATGGTGATGGTGTAAGCCTGGGAGATCGCTTCGCCGAACTCGGCACGGATAGCGCCCAGCAGTTCGGTGGCTTCTGGAGCAGGAGCCCAGTTCCAGGTTGGCTTGGCAGCTTCAGCGGCCAGTTCTTTAACAGCGTTGATCACAACCTGGAATTCGTCGTGAGCAAACAGTACAGCGCCCAGCATCTGGTCTTCGGTCAGCTCTTTGGCTTCCGATTCAACCATCAGCACGGCGTCGGAAGTACCGGCAACGACCATGTCCAGGCTCGAAGCAGCTTGCTGCTCGTAAGTCGGGTTCAGCAGGTAGCCGGTGCTTTCGTGGAAAGCTACGCGAGCGGCGCCGATCGGGCCGTCGAACGGGATGCCCGAGATAGCCAGGGCAGCCGAGGTACCGATCATCGCAGCGATGTCCGGATCGGTCTTCTTGCTGGTCGAAACGACGGTGCAGACTACCTGCACTTCGTTCATGAAGCCTTCAGGGAACAGCGGACGGATCGGACGGTCGATCAGTCGGGAAGTCAGGGTTTCTTTCTCGGAAGGACGGCCTTCGCGCTTGAAGAAACCGCCAGGGATCTTACCGGCAGCGTAAGTCTTTTCCTGGTAGTGAACAGACAGAGGGAAGAAGCCCTTGCCTGGATCGGCTTGTTTTGCACCGACTACGGTCACCAATACGCTGACGTCGTCGTCAACGGTGACCAATACTGCGCCGGAGGCCTGACGGGCGATACGGCCAGTCTCGAGGGTAACGGTCGACTGACCGAACTGGAATTTTTTGATTACCGGGTTCACGGTGTCCTACCTTCTTTGTGGCTCTTGGGGGAACTGGTTTCTTGCGAAATTCTTGGGCAATGTCGGGAATCGGCCCGACTGGCTTGTCCAGGTGTTACTCAGGCAAAGCAGGTATCCAGATAAAACTTGAGGCTGGGAGCCTGCCATGCACCTGCGGGAAACCCGCTGGTGCACGACAGACAACCAACCTCTAGCGCAATCGCTTATTAGCGACGCAGACCCAGGCGACCGATCAGAGTCTGATAGCGACCCAGATCCTTGCCTTTCAGGTAGTCCAGCAGCTTACGACGCTGGTTTACCATGCGGATCAGACCACGACGGGAGTGGTGATCTTTACCGTTGGCCTTGAAGTGACCTTGCAGCTTGTTGATGTTGTGGGTCAGCAGTGCAACTTGCACTTCTGGCGAACCGGTGTCACCAACAGCTTGCTGGTAGTCAGCAACGATTTGAGCTTTTTCTTGAACGTCGAGAGCCATGAGGCAATCCTTTTATCAGGAAACTGTTTCAGAAAAACAGTTTCAACAGGCCAGGGACAAATCCCTGTATCTAAAAATGAGTCGTGACCGTGCCTGTTAACAGCCACACTCGCCGACCTGCTGTTACACAGGCCGGTTCCGGTCATTCTGACCGAATCAAACGACGCGGCGCGATGCGCCCGTCTTCGCTCACTTCACCGATACCGATGAAGCGACCATTGTGATCCTGTACTCGCACCATGCCGAACTTCGGAGCATCCGGGGCACGTACCGGTTGGCCGTTAAGCCAGTAGAACGCGCTCGCTTCCGAGAACTGCAACAGTGGCCAATCCAGCAGGCCGCTGTCCGATGGCATCAGGAAGCGATCGACCGCTTCATTGCCGCCTTCGGCATGTACTGCTTCCAGCTCTTCCAGGGTAACCGTCTGCGCCAGGGTGAATGGCCCGGCCTGGGTACGTCGCAGTTCTGCAACGTAAGCGCCACAACCGAGTTGCTCACCGATATCCTCCACCAGGGTGCGGATATAGGTGCCTTTAGTGCAATCCACCGACAGCCGCGCAGTATCACCTTCGAAGGCCAGCAATTCCAAGCGCGTAATAGTAACAGAACGCGGTTCGCGCTCCACTACTTCGCCTGCACGAGCCAGCTTGTACAGCGGCTGGCCATCGCGCTTGAGCGCCGAGTACATTGGCGGTATCTGACTGATTTGCCCACGAAATTTCGGCAGCACAGCTTCGACTTCGGTGCGACCAACGGTCACCGGACGTTCCTGCAAAACTTCACCCTCGGCATCCGCCGTGGTGGTGGTCTTGCCCAATTGCGCCAGGGTTTCATAACCCTTGTCGGAATCGAGCAGGTATTGCGAGAACTTGGTCGCCTCGCCGAAGCACAGCGGCAACACGCCGGTGGCCAAGGGATCGAGACTGCCGGTATGACCTGCCTTTTCGGCGTTCAGCAACCAGCGAACCTTCTGCAAGGCCGCGTTGGAGGTGAACCCCAGCGGCTTGTCGAGAAGGATAATGCCGCTGACGTTACGACGGATACGTTTGACCTGAGCCACCGATTACTCCTTGGTGTCTTCGGCTTCTGCCGCAACCGGATGCTGATTGTCTTCAGCCACTGCGCGCTCGATCAATGCCGACAGGTGCGCGCCACGCACGACGCTTTCGTCGTAGTGGAAGTGCAGCTGTGGAACGCTGCGCAGCTTCATCTCGCGAGCCAGCTGCATGCGCAGGAAACCGGCGGCGGAGTTGAGCACCTTGATGCTTTGTGCGATTTCCTCGGCGCTGTCCTGCCCCATCACGGTGATGAAGATCTTGGCGTGACCGACGTCACGGCTGACTTCCACTGCGGTAATGGTGACCAGGCCGACGCGCGGGTCTTTTACTTCACGACGGATCAGTTGTGCCAGCTCACGCTGCATCTGATCGCCGATGCGTTGGGTACGGCTATATTCTTTTGCCATGTCCTGTTACCTGTTACTGCCCCACGGTGAAACCCGTGAGGTCTGAAAGCGGCAAACGCCCGGCCTGACAAAAGCCAGACCGGGCGTTGCGTTTAGAGTCCTGGTGGCGAGCTGCGCACTTGCATGCGGCTACCCGTCACGGCTCTTGAAGTGCGCGAATTAGAGGCTGCGAGCAACCTGCACCTTCTCGAAGACTTCGATCTTGTCACCGACCTTGACGTCGTTGTAGCTCTTCACGCCGATACCGCATTCCATGCCGGCACGTACTTCGGAAGCGTCATCCTTGAAGCGACGCAGGGATTCCAGCTCGCCTTCGAAGATAACGATGTCTTCACGCAGTACACGGATTGGACGGTTACGGTGAACAACACCTTCGATAACCATGCAACCGGCGATCGCGCCAAACTTCGGCGAACGGAACACGTCACGCACTTCGGCGATACCCAGGATGTTCTCGCGAACGTCGCTGCCGAGCATGCCGGTCAGGGCTTTCTTGACGTCTTCGATGATGTCGTAGATCACGTTGTAGTAACGCATATCCAGACCTTCCTGCTCGACGATCTTGCGCGCACCGGCATCGGCACGCACGTTGAAGCCGAACAGTACAGCGTTGGAGGCCAGAGCCAGGTTGGCATCGGATTCGGTGATACCACCGACGCCGCCACCGACCACACGCACTTGCACTTCGTCGTTACCCAGGCCGTTCAAGGCACCGTTCAACGCTTCCAGCGATCCACGGACGTCGGATTTGAGGACGATGTTGAGCGTCTTCTTCTCTTCCTGGCCCATGCTTTCGAAGATGTTTTCCAGCTTGCCTGCGTGAGCACGAGCCAGTTTGACTTCGCGGAACTTGCCTTGACGGAACAGAGCCACTTCACGGGCTTTCTTCTCGTCGGCAACCACGCTCATCTCGTCGCCAGCGTCCGGGGTACCGTCCAGGCCGAGGATCTCGACAGGGATGGCCGGACCGGCTTCCTTGATTGGCTTGCCGTTCTCGTCGAGCATGGCGCGAACGCGGCCATAGTTCGAACCGACCAGGACCATGTCGCCCTGGCGCAGGGTACCGTCTTGAACCAGAACGGTAGCCACCGGGCCACGGCCCTTGTCCAGGCGGGACTCAACCACTACGCCACGACCAGGAGCCGATGGAGTTGCAGTCAGTTCCAGGACCTCGGCTTGCAGCAGTACCGCTTCGAGCAGTTCGTCGACGCCAGTACCCATCTTCGCCGAAACCGGTACGAATGGCGTGTCACCACCCCACTCTTCCGACGTCACGCCGTGTACCGACAGTTCGCTACGAATGCGATCGAGGTCAGCACCTGGCTTGTCGATCTTGTTCACAGCCACGACCAGCGGAACACCCGCAGCCTTGGCATGCTGAACAGCTTCGATGGTCTGCGGCATTACGCCGTCGTCCGCTGCAACCACCAGGATCACGATGTCGGTCGCCTTGGCACCACGGGCACGCATTGCGGTAAACGCGGCGTGACCAGGGGTATCGAGGAACGTCACCATGCCACGGTCGGTTTCAACGTGGTATGCACCGATGTGCTGGGTGATGCCGCCGGCTTCGCCAGCTGCAACCTTGGCACGACGGATGTAGTCGAGCAGGGAAGTCTTACCGTGGTCAACGTGGCCCATTACGGTCACGACTGGTGCACGGGAAACTGCCTCGCCTTCAAACTTCAGGGACTCGGCCAGGGAATCTTCCAGGGCGGTGTCGCTGACCAGGGTCACTTTGTGGCCCAGCTCTTCGGCAACCAACTGGGCAGTTTCCTGATCCAGTACCTGGTTGATGGTCGCTGGAGTACCCAGTTTGAACATGAACTTGATGATTTCAGCAGCCTTCACCGACATCTGTTGAGCGAGGTCGCCAACAGTGATGGTTTCGCCGATCTTCACTTCGCGCACGACAGGGCCGGTTGGGCTCTGGAAACCGTGGGCGTTGCGCTTCTTCAGCTTGGCCTTGCCGCGACCACCACGACGGAAGCCATCGCTTTCTTCGTCGGTAGTACGTGGGGCAACGCGTGGCGCAGGCGCCTTTTCCTTGACCGAAGCACGATGCGGAGCGTTTTTGCGCTCGCCATCGCCGCTACCGCGACGATTGTTGTCGTCGGCACGTGGCTTGTCCGGACGACGCTGTTCGTCACGCTTGCGAGCGTCTGCCGCAGGAGCCGGAGCAGCTGCCACAACCGGTGCGCTTTCACGCACAGGTTCGGCTACCACAGCAGGCGCTGCAACAGGTTCGGCTGGAGCGGTCTGCGCAGCAGCAGGCTGGCGACGCGCTTCTTCTTCGGCGCGACGCTTGGCTTCTTCTTCAGCCTTCTGACGTGCAGCATTTTCTACTGCGCGACGTTCATCCAGTTCACGCTTGCGCTCGGCTTCGATTTCTTCCGGGCTGCGCTGTACGAAGACTTTCTTCTTGCGTACTTCAACGCTGATGCTTTTGCTGCCAGCAACCCGCAGGGTGCTGGTGGTTTTACGCTGCAGCGTAATCTTGCGTGGTTCTTCCACTTTCGCCTTGTGGCTGCTTTTCAAGTGAGTCAGCAACGATTGCTTCTCACTGTCAGTCACACTTTCTTCGGCGGCGGTGTGCGGCAGACCTGCCTCACGCATCTGCTGCAACAGGCGCTCTACCGGTGTTTTGACCTCATCGGCCAGTTGTTTCACCGTGACTTGCGTCATGCACTTCTCTCCTCAGGCCGCGCCTAATTACTCGAACCAGTGGGCTCGGGCGGCCATGATCAACTTGCCGGCACGATCATCGTCAATGCCGTCGATGTCGAGCAGGTCGTCAATAGACTGCTCGGCCAGGTCTTCGCGGGTAATTACGCCGCGCACCGCCAGTTCCATCGCCAAATCCTTGTCCATACCCTCAAGCGAGAGCAGGTCTTCGGCCGGATGGGCGTCTGCCAGCTTTTCCTCAGTAGCGATGGCTTTGGTCAACAAACGATCCTTGGCACGAGCACGAAGCTCGTTGACGGTTTCTTCGTCAAAGCCGTCGATGTTGAGCATTTCTTCCAACGGTACGTAGGCAATCTCTTCCAGGCTGGTGAAGCCTTCATCTACCAGCACCTGCGCCAGGTCTTCGTCGACTTCCAGCTCGTCGATGAAGTTGCGCAGGATGTCGCCGGTTTCTGCTTGCTGCTTAGCCTGGATGTCCGATTCGGTCATCACGTTCAGGGTCCAGCCAGTCAGCTGGCTGGCCAGACGCACGTTCTGACCACCGCGACCAATGGCCTGAGCCAGATTGTCTGCGCCAACGGCGATGTCCATTGCGTGGGCATCTTCGTCAACAATAATTGCCGCAACCTCGGCCGGGGACATGGCGTTGATCACGAACTGAGCCGGGTTGTCGTCCCACAGAACGATATCAACACGCTCACCGCCCAACTCACCCGACACTGCCTGGACGCGCGAACCGCGCATACCGATGCAAGCGCCCTGCGGGTCGATGCGTTTGTCCTTGGAGCGGACGGCGATCTTGGCGCGGGATCCCGGATCACGGGACGCAGCCATCACTTCGATCAGGCCTTCGGCAATTTCCGGCACTTCGATGCGGAACAGCTCGATCAGCATTTCCGGCGCGGTACGCGACAGGATCAGCTGCGGGCCGCGGTTCTCTGTGCGGATTTCCTTGAGCAGCGCACGCAAACGCACGCCAACCCGGAAAGTTTCGCGAGAAATGATGTCTTCACGGGCCAGCAACGCTTCAGCGTTGTTGCCCAGATCAACGATCACGTTGTCGCGGGTGACTTTTTTCACGGTGCCGGAGATGATTTCACCCAGGCGCTCGCGATAAGCGTCAACAACCTGAGCGCGCTCGGCTTCGCGAACTTTCTGCACAATGACCTGCTTGGCAGTCTGTGCAGCGATGCGCCCGAACTCGATGGACTCGATTTTCTCTTCGACGACGTCACCGACCTTGGCGCCAGGGTGCGTTTCAGCAACCTTGCTCGGCCAGGTTTCGATGGCCGGATCGTCCAGGTCTGCTTCCTCGACGACCGTCCAGCGACGGAAAGTCTCGTAGGCACCCGTGTGGCGATTGATTTCCACACGCAGATCAACTTCGTCTTCGAAACGCTTTTTGGTCGCAGTGGCCAGGGCCAGCTCCAGCGCTTCAAAAATAACGTTTGCCGGTACACCCTTTTCGTTGGATACCGACTCAACAACCAGCAGTACTTCTTTGCTCATCGTACGCCTCGCCTTTCGCAAGCCATTGGATCCGCGGGATCCGCAGTATCTGGCACGCCTCAGTCAAAACTGGGAATAATGTTGGCCTTGTCGATCATATCGATCGGCAACAGGAACTCGTGGTCTTCCACCTGCACCACGACATCCTGCTCTTCTACGCCGCGCAGAAGGCCCTGAAAGTTGCGTCGTCCTTCAAAAGGCGAGCGCAGCTTGATCTTCACTTGTTCACCGGCAAATTTTGCAAACTGCTCAAGAGTGAACAGAGGGCGTTCCATGCCAGGCGAGGAAACTTCAAGGGTGTACTCAACGGTGATTGGATCTTCAACATCCAGCACACCGCTGATCTGACGGCTGACGATGGCACAATCGTCCACCAGCACGCCGCCCTCTTTATCGATATAAACGCGCAACATCGAGTGACGACCCTGAGCCGAAAACTCGATACCCCAGCATTCATAGCCTAGGGCCACGACCACCGGGGCCAGCAAGGCCTGCAACTCTTCTAGCTTGCTCGACACCTGAACCCCCTAGTGCATGTATGTGCATGCTATGCAAAATAAAAAAATGGGCGAAACGCCCATCCTTGAAACGCCGTCGAACAGCGGCGTAGAAAGTGTCCAGCTAACAAAAAGCCCCTTAAAAGGGGCTCCTTAAACTGGTTGCGGGGGCCGGATTTGAACCGACGACCTTCGGGTTATGAGCCCGACGAGCTACCAGACTGCTCCACCCCGCGACAAAGCTGGGGCGGAAGTATACGACCGATCCCCTACAGGGTCAATGTAACCTTCCACCTGCAAGAAAGCCCGCAACAGCGGGCTCTCCTGACTAATTGGTACCGAGAAGGGGACTCGAACCCCTACACCCTATGGGCACAACCACCTCAAGGTTGCGTGTCTACCAATTCCACCACCTCGGCAATACTACGTTTGAAACCCTTCTTACTTCTGCTCTTGAGCTGGAGGTACGTCAGTCGCTGGAGTAGCCGACTTTTGCTCTTGAAGCACCGGGACATCATCAGAAGCCGGTTGTTGCTTTGGAACTTCCAGTACCGCTGGGTTTGGCAGACCTACTTGAGTCAGCTGGTGAGCCTTCTCTTTAGCAAAGTAACCTAACCCCAAGCTGGTTATGAAAAAACCTGCGGCAAGTATAGCAGTAAACTTACTAAGAAAGGTAGAGGAACCTTGGCTTCCGAACACAGTATTTGAAGCACCTGCTCCGAAAGACGCGCCAGCGTCCGCACCTTTACCCTGCTGCAGCAAAACCAGAGCTACTACGCCCAATGCACCCAGCAGATGAAAAACGACTACGACTGTTTCCAGCATTTTTTCAGTTTCCCGCGGCGCGACAAATCGCACCGAACTCATCTGCATTCAGGGAAGCCCCACCAATGAGGCCCCCATCGATATCCGGCATGCCGAACAGTTCGACCGCATTGGCCGCCTTCACGCTGCCGCCGTATAGAAGCCGCACACCTTGTGCGACCTCAGAATTCTCTGCCGCCAACTGAGCGCGAATGGCTGCATGCACATCCTGCGCCTGTTGCGGCGTTGCAGTCAGCCCGGTACCAATGGCCCAGACCGGCTCGTAAGCGATCACTGCCTTGGCAAAGGCACCGACACCCAGCTCCTCAATGATACTGCCAAGCTGACGCGAGACAACCTCAAGAGTCTTTCCAGCTTCACGCTGCTCAAGGGTTTCCCCTATGCACAACACCGGAATCAAGCCACATGCCTGCGCCGCTGCGAACTTGCGAATCAGCACCGCGTCCTGCTCGCCCATAATCTGGCGGCGTTCGGAGTGCCCGACAAGTACCAGGGAACAACCTGCATCCACCAACTGACTCGGTGCAACTTCACCGGTCAACGCACCTTGTCCGGATTCCACCGCAGCATTCTGCGCGCCGACCGAAATCGACTTTCCTTCCAGGCCATCAATCACTTGATTGATATGCAGGAAAGGCGGGAATACCGCGACATCAACACCGCTCGGCAAGGCCAAGTCACGAAGGCCGTTGATCAGCTCAGCGACGCTGGCGCGGGTACCGTGCATCTTCCAGTTACCAGCTACCATAGGGCGACGCATGCTGTACCTCGTCGGTCAAAGTGGGCGCAGATGTTACCCAACACAATCAAGGCTGGCAAGCCGAATTCAGGCAGAAACTTCAGTAACCAGTTTTGCCAGCTCTTCGGCATAGCCGCGAACCAGGGTTTCGTCTTCGCCTTCGACCATGACACGCACCAGCGGCTCGGTACCGGACTTGCGCAACAGCACACGCCCCCGACCTGCCATGGCCTTGGTCACACGCTCGCTGGCTTCCTTGACCGACGGGTGTTCGAGAGGGTTTGCACCGCCACCGAAACGCACATTGATCAGCACCTGAGGGCACTTGCGCAACGCCTGACGCGCTTCAGCCAAACCTTGCCCGCGGGTTTTCAACGCCATCAGCACCTGCAACGCGGCAATAATCGCATCACCAGTGGTGGTGTGATTGAAGCAAACGATATGACCCGAATTTTCGCCACCGACCAGCCAGTTGCGCTCCAGCAGATCAGCAATCACATAACGGTCACCCACATTGGCGCGAACAAAGGGGATCGCCAGGTCGGCCAAGGCCAACTCCAGCCCCAAGTTGCTCATCAGCGTACCGACTACACCACCTTGCAGCTTGTCTCGCTCATGCAGGGCGCGAGCAATGATGAACAGCAACTCATCACCATCGACGATGGCTCCCGTGTGATCCACCATCAACACCCGGTCGCCATCACCATCGAAGGCGATACCCAGATCGGCGTGCTCAGCCAGCACAGCCGCCTGCAGCTGCCCCATATGGGTCGAGCCGCAGTTGTCATTGATATTCAAACCATTGGGCTGCGCGGACAAGACCACGACCTCGGCACCCAACTCACGAAACACACTCGGCGCCACTTTATAGGTCGCACCATGGGCGCAGTCGATCACAATCTTGAGGCCGGTAAAGCTGGTACCGGTCGGCACACTGCTCTTGCAGAATTCGATATACCGACCCGAGGCGTCATTGATTCGCGACACCTTGCCGATCTTGCTCGACTCAACCACAGTCATCGGGGTATCGAGCAGCTCTTCGATCATGTGCTCGACTTCATCCGGTAGCTTGGTGCCCTTGCCGGAGAAAAACTTGATGCCATTGTCATCATGCGGATTGTGCGAGGCACTGATGACGATGCCCGCTTCGGCATGAAAGGTACGCGTCAGGTAGGCAATCGCCGGGGTTGGCATCGGACCAAGGAGCATGACATCGGCACCCGCCGAGGTCAGCCCTGCTTCAAGCGCAGACTCGAACATGTAGCCGGAGATACGGGTGTCCTTGCCTACCAATACCTTGCAGGCGCCCATCTTGCGGAACGCCATACCTGCTGCCCAGCCGAGCTTGAGCATGAAATCAGGAGTAATCGGGTATTCACCGACACGCCCACGAATACCATCGGTACCAAAATATTTTTTGCTCATAAGTGCTCCATCATTCTTATTCGGCTGATTCCACTGCGGCGATCATCCGCACCACATCCACTGTTTCGGCTACATCATGGACGCGCAATATACGCGCACCTTTCGCCGAAGCCAGCGCTGCGAGCGCCAAACCACCATACAGCCGGTCTCCCACCGGACGATTCAATGCCTGACCAATCATGCTCTTTCGCGAAACCCCGACCAACAGGGGCCGCCCCAAGGCATGCAGGGCTTCCATATGCTTGAACAAGCTTAGGTTGTGCTGCAAGGTTTTAGCGAAACCAAAGCCGGGATCAAGAATGATCCGCTCAGCGGCAATTCCCGCCAATGAACATTGATGCATGCGCTCGGCAAGAAACTCACCGACCTCCCTTGTAACGTCCTGGTACTGCGGATCGTCCTGCATATCGCCGGGCTCCCCCAGCATATGCATCAGGCAAACCGGCAAGCCAGTGGCCGCCGCCGCATCCAGGGCACCATCGCGACGCAACGAACGTACGTCATTGATCAATCCGGCGCCCAGGCGCGCGGTTTCACGCATGACAGCCGGCGTTGAGGTGTCGACCGAGATGATGACGTCCAGCTCGCGAGCAATGCGCTCGACGATGGGCGCCACGCGCTCCAGCTCCTCCAGGGGCGACACCGCCCTGGCGCCAGGCCGGGTGGACTCGCCACCGACATCGATCAGCGTCGCGCCGGCCGCCACCATGGCTTCGGCGTGGCGCATGGCCGCGTCGAGCTGGCTGTATTGGCCACCATCGGAGAAAGAGTCAGGAGTGACATTGAGAATACCCATGACATGCGTCTGGGCCAAATCAAGAACCCGGTTGCCGCAAGGCAACCGGGTCGAGGACTGAACAGAAGTCATTTCAAACCTTATACGTCAGCAGCAGGACCGCCGATCGGTGTTTCCGGACGCTCGTCCTGCACCACCGGAGGGGTGCCGGAGGTACCTGTGCCACCCGACCAGTCGCGCGGCTCGCGCGGCGTACGCCCTGCCATGATGTCGTCGATCTGCTCGGCATCGATGGTTTCGTACTTCATCAAGGCATCGGCCATCGCGTCGAGCTTGTCACGGTTGTCCGTGAGAATCTGCTTCGCCGTGCCATAGCACTGATCGATGATGCTGCGCACTTCGGAGTCGATCAGCTTGGCTGTCTCACCGGAGAAGCTCGCACTCTGACCGCCACCGCCGCGACCAAGGAACACTTCGCCTTCTTCTTCGGCATACATCAACGGACCGAGTTTTTCCGAAAGACCCCACTTGGTCACCATGTTCCGCGCAATCTGGCTGGCGCGCATGATGTCGTTGGAAGCACCGGTGGTCACGCCATCGAAGCCCAGGGTCATTTCTTCAGCGATACGACCGCCGTACAGCGAGCAGATCTGGCTGATCAATGCACGCTTGGACAGGCTGTAACGGTCTTCTTCCGGCAGGAACATGGTCACACCCAGCGCACGACCGCGCGGGATGATCGACACCTTGTACACCGGATCATGCTCAGGTACGACACGACCCACAATGGCGTGGCCCGCTTCGTGATAAGCCGTGTTCTGCTTTTCTTTCTCGGACATGACCATGGATTTGCGCTCGGCGCCCATCATGATCTTGTCTTTGGCCAATTCGAATTCTTTCATCTCGACGATGCGCTTGCCGGCACGGGCAGCGAACAACGAGGCCTCGTTCACCAGGTTAGCCAGGTCGGCACCGGAGAAGCCTGGAGTACCACGAGCGATCACGGCCGGGGCAACGTCGTCGCCCATCGGCACTTTGCGCATGTGAACCTTGAGAATCTGTTCGCGACCACGGATGTCCGGCAGACCCACAACAACCTGGCGGTCGAATCGGCCCGGACGCAGCAGCGCAGGGTCCAGTACGTCAGGACGGTTGGTCGCGGCAATCACGATGATGCCGTCGTTCATTTCGAAGCCGTCCATCTCGACCAGCAACTGGTTGAGAGTCTGCTCGCGCTCGTCGTGACCACCACCCATGCCAGCACCACGATGGCGACCGACCGCATCGATTTCGTCGATGAAGATGATGCATGGAGCGTGTTTCTTGGCCTGCTCGAACATGTCACGAACACGGCTGGCACCGACACCGACGAACATTTCGACGAAGTCGGAACCGGAAATGGTGAAGAACGGTACTTTGGCTTCGCCGGCGATAGCCTTGGCCAGCAAGGTTTTACCGGTACCTGGAGGACCAACCATCAGCACGCCGCGTGGAATGCGACCACCCAGGCGCTGGAACTTGCCCGGATCGCGCAGGAACTCGACCAACTCACCGACTTCTTCCTTGGCTTCGTCGCAACCGGCAACGTCAGCCAGGGTGGTTTTCACCTGATCCTCGGAGAGCAGGCGCGCCTTGCTTTTACCAAAGCTCATCGGCCCGCCCTTGCCACCGGCACCGCCCTGCATCTGCCGCATGAAGAACATGAACACGGCGATGATCACGAGGATAGGGAAGCTGGCGACCAGAAGCTGAGTCCAGATGCTTTGCTGCTCAGGCTGCTTGCCTTCGACCACGACGTGGTTATCCACCAGGTCGCCGATCAGGCCGTTGTCCTGGATCGCCGGGCGAATGGTCTTGAAGCTGTCGCCATCGTTGCGCTTGCCGGTAATCACGTAGCCATCAACCGCGACGCGCTCGACCTTGCCATCCTTGACCTGCTGGATGAAGTCGGAATAGTTGAGGGTCTGCGGCTCGTTAGGGCTGGAGAAGTTGTTCATCACCGTCACCAGGACAGCCGCGATGATCAACCACAGGATCAGATTCTTTGCCATATCGTTCAATTAACTACCCTCTGAAGCAAGCTCCGCTACTGGCGCGCGCTTCGCATGATATTCACCGGCCTAACTTACTACATTACCTACGACTTGGCAGGCGCCGTCTGTAACCCTTTGTGAAACACTTTCTACACAATATTCGCTTATGCACGCGAGGCGAAATACGAAAAACCTATCGCCCCGGCCAAAAAAGCTCGTTTTATTCACTGCGACCGCGATAGCCCCAAGCCAGCATGTATTGCTCGCGAGAGCTGCCACGAGAAGAATCCGGCTTGATCATCTGGATCTTGTCGAATTTCTTACGGGCGTCCTTCAGGTAAACATCGAAACCTTCACCCTGAAAAATCTTGATCACGAAATTACCACCAGGCTTGAGTATCCGCTCCGCCAGATCAAGCGCCAGCTCACACAGGAACATGGCTTTGGGCATGTCCACTTCAGGCGTACCACTCATATTGGGGGCCATATCGGAAATCACAAGGTCCACCTGCGAATTACCCACGGCCTCAAGGATCCGAGCGAGCACTTCGTCCTGGGTGAAGTCACCCTGAATGAAAGTTACGTCCGGAATGCTGTCCATTTCCAGGATGTCCGAGGCGATCAGACGCCCCTGACCACCGATCAGCCGACTGGTAACCTGCGACCAGCCACCGGGCGCTGCACCCAGGTCGACAACGCTCATGCCCGGACGAATCAGTTTGTACTTCTCCTGGATTTCCAGAAGCTTGTAACTCGCCCGCGAGCGGTAGCCGTCCTTCTGCGCCTGCTTCACATAGGGATCATTGACATGTCTTTTCAGCCACTCAAGGCTTGTCTTGGAACGCGCCATTGGGCACCTCGATGATAAGGGTCGTGATTAGTTGGGCGGAGTCACGAACCCTCGGGTAAAATGGCCGCCATTTTACAGAATCCAGACGAAAGGGTCAGATTATGCCGCTCACTCAAGAGCAGAAGAAACAGTACAAATCCATTGGCCACCATCTGAAACCGGTTCTGATTGTGGCAGATAATGGTTTGACTGAAGGTGTGTTAGCCGAACTCGAACGCGCTTTGGCGGATCACGAGCTGATCAAGATCAAGCTCAACATCCTCGATCGTGAATCGCGCCTGGCGTCCATTGCAGAGCTCTGCAAGGTCGGCAAAGCGGACCTGGTCCAGGTCATCGGCAAGATGGCACTGATCTACCGCAAGAACTTCAGCGTCAACAAGCAGCTGTCGAACGTCCATCGTTTCAAGTGATGGCAAGGGTCAGGGGTGTGCTTCGCGCACCCTGCCACTCCATCCCGGCACCGGCTGCAACACCAGCACCAGCCCGGAAAAGCCCAGAACAAGATAGCTGAACGTCTGCCAACGCAGCGCATCCGGCCAACCGAAACGCACCGCGAAGTACATCGCGCACGCACACAGCGCCATCAACAGCAGTTGTCCGCGAATTTCTCGCCATAGACTGGCAAGGCCCTCGGTCTTGATCAGCACCAAAGCCTGAAAAATCACACACGCCGTAGCGAATCCCACTACGAGTGCATTGAGCGTGCCTGCGATTTCATCGATCAGCAGCGGCGCCAGGCCAATTAGCCCCAGCACCGGCAACAGACCAATCTGCAACAGCCACAAGCCGCCGACCCACAACATCTGGGCCAGCTGCCAAAGCATGGCGCCCGCACGAAGCGGGCGCCGGCCTTCAGATGTGACGAACTTCGACAATCTCGTACTCGATAACGCCACTTGGCGTTTTCACCGCAACCACATCGCCCTCTTCCTTGCCGATCAAGGCACGAGCCAAGGGCGAGCCGACTGAAATCTTGCCAAGTTTGAAGTCAGCTTCATCCTCACCCACGATGTGGTAAGTGACGCTTTCATCAGTCTCGACGTTGGCGATTTCGACGGTGGTGCCGAAGATAACCTTGCCAGTGTGAGGAATGGTCGTGACGTCGATGATGACCTGATTCTGAATCCGGCCTTCGATGTCACGAATCCGCGCCTCGACCATACCCTGCTGCTCGCGAGCAGCGTGGTATTCGGCGTTTTCCTTCAAGTCACCCAACTCGCGGGCCGTACCGATGTCCTGGCTGAGCTTCGGACGAACGACCTTGGTCAGGTGAGTGTGCTCTTCTTCCAGGGCGCGAGCGCCCTGAACGGTCATTGGGTACTTCGTTATGCTCATGCCTTCAATCCTGCGTGTAGATCCTGCAAGCGGCGTACGGTCTTCTCGGGACCGAACTTCAGCGCTTCGCAGATGGCTTCGCCAGCAGCAATGGTGGTGGTGCAGTAGATCTTGTGCTGCAGGGCGTTGCGACGAATGGAATAGGAGTCAGCGATCGACTGACGGCCTTCGGTGGTGTTGATGATCAGGGTGACTTCGTCATTCTTGATCATGTCGACCACGTGCGGACGACCCTCGGTCACCTTGTTAACGCGGCGTACTTTCAGGCCTGCAGCTTCAATCAGCTTGGCAGTACCGGCAGTGGCGACCACTTCGAAGCCCAAGTTGATCAGATCACGGGCCACGCCCGCAACCAGTGGCTTGTCGTCGTCACGCACGCTGATGAACGCAGTACCGCCGGTCGGCAGCACTTCGCTGGCGCCCATCTGGGCCTTGGCGAATGCTTCACCGAAGGTGTCGCCCACGCCCATCACTTCACCGGTGGACTTCATCTCTGGGCCGAGGATCGGGTCAACGCCAGGGAATTTGGCGAACGGGAACACCGCCTCTTTCACGCTGTAGAAGTTCGGAATGATTTCCTTGGTGAAGCCGATTTCCTTCAGGGTTTTACCGGCCATGACGCGAGCCGCGATCATTGCCAGGGAAACACCGATGCACTTGGACACGAACGGTACGGTACGGGAAGCGCGCGGGTTGACCTCGATGACGTAGATGTCGTCGCCTTGCAGCGCCAACTGTACGTTCATCAGGCCGATCACGCCCAGTTCCAGGGCCATTTTCTTGACCTGTTCGCGCATCTCGTCCTGGATGTGCGCCGGCAGCGAGTACGGCGGCAGCGAGCAAGCGGAGTCACCGGAGTGAACGCCAGCCTGTTCGATGTGCTGCATGATCGCGCCGATCACCACGTCTTTGCCGTCGCAGACCGCATCGACGTCCATTTCGATCGCGCAGTTGAGGAAGTGGTCCAGCAGCACCGGGCTGTCGTTGGACACTTGAACCGCTTCGCGCAGGTAGCGCTTGAGTTCTTCTTCTTCGTAGACGATTTCCATCGCACGACCGCCCAGTACATAGGACGGACGCACCACCAGCGGGTAACCGATCTTGCTGGCGGCACGAATCGCTTCGTCTTCGCTGCGCACGGTAGCGTTTGGCGGCTGACGCAGGTTCAGGCGCTGGACCATCTGCTGGAAGCGCTCACGGTCTTCGGCGCGGTCGATGGCGTCAGGGCTGGTGCCGATGATCGGCACGCCGGCGGCTTCCAGGGCACGCGCCAGTTTCAGCGGGGTCTGGCCGCCGTACTGGACGATCACGCCTTTTGGCTTCTCGACGCGAACGATTTCCAGCACGTCTTCCAGGGTCACTGGTTCGAAGTACAGGCGATCGGAGGTGTCGTAGTCGGTGGAAACAGTTTCCGGGTTGCAGTTGACCATGATGGTCTCGTACCCGTCATCGCGCAGGGCCAGTGCCGCGTGTACGCAGCAGTAGTCGAACTCGATGCCCTGGCCGATACGGTTAGGACCGCCGCCCAGGATCATGATCTTGTCGCGACCCGATGGCGCGGCCTCGCACTCTTCCTCGTAGGTCGAGTACAGGTAAGCGGTATCGGTGGCGAACTCGGCAGCGCAGGTGTCGACGCGCTTGTAGACCGGGAAGATTTCCAGCTTGTGACGGTGAGCACGCAAGCTCTTCTCGGTGACACCCAGCAGCTTGGCCAGGCGCATGTCGGAGAAGCCTTTGCGCTTGAGACGGAACATCAGGTCGCGGTCGATGCTGGTCAGGCCCAGGGTCTTGACCTTCTCTTCTTCCTTGATCAGGTCTTCCATCTGCACCAGGAACCAAGGGTCGATCATGGTCATGCCGAAGATGTCTTCGACAGTCATGCCGGCGCGCATTGCGTCCGCCACGTACCAGATACGCTCGGCGCCCGGCACGGTCAGCTCGCGCTTGAGCACGCTCATGCTTTCCGGATTGCTCAGATCAACCTTCTCGTCCAGGCCGCAAACGCCGACTTCCAGACCGCGCAGGGCTTTCTGCAGGGATTCCTGGAAGGTACGGCCGATGGCCATGACTTCACCGACCGACTTCATTTGCGTGGTCAGGCGGGCGTCGGCTTTCGGGAATTTCTCGAAGGCAAAACGCGGCAGCTTGGTCACGACGTAGTCGATGGACGGTTCGAAGGACGCCGGAGTCTTGCCGCCGGTGATGTCGTTCGACAGCTCGTCGAGGGTGTAGCCCACGGCCAGCTTGGCCGCGACCTTGGCGATCGGGAAACCGGTGGCTTTCGAAGCCAGTGCCGAGGAACGCGATACACGCGGGTTCATCTCGATCACGACCATGCGGCCGGTGTTCGGGCAAATACCGAACTGCACGTTGGAACCGCCGGTTTCAACGCCGATCTCACGCAGTACCGCCAGGGAGGCGTTGCGCAGGATCTGGTATTCCTTGTCAGTCAGGGTCTGTGCCGGTGCCACGGTGATCGAGTCACCGGTGTGCACGCCCATCGGGTCGAAGTTTTCGATGGAGCAGACGATGATGCAGTTGTCCTTCTTATCGCGGACAACCTCCATCTCGTACTCTTTCCAGCCGATCAGCGATTCGTCGATCAGCAGCTCTTTGGTCGGCGACAGGTCCAGACCACGGGCGCAGATTTCTTCGAACTCTTCACGGTTGTAAGCGATACCGCCGCCGGTGCCGCCCATGGTGAAGGACGGACGGATGATGCACGGGAAGCCGAGCTTCTCGAGGACCGCATTGGCCTCTTCCATGCTGTGGGCGATACCGGAACGCGGGCACGCCAGGCCGATGGATTTCATCGCCTTGTCGAAACGCGAGCGGTCTTCAGCCTTGTCGATGGTGTCAGCGTTGGCACCGATCATTTCTACGCCGAACTTCTCCAGAACGCCTTCGCGCTCCAGGTCCAGGGCGCAGTTCAGAGCGGTCTGGCCACCCATGGTTGGCAGCAGCGCGTCCGGACGCTCTTTCTCGATGATCTTGGCAACGGTCTGCCACTTGATCGGCTCGATGTAAGTAGCGTCGGCCATGGCCGGGTCGGTCATGATGGTGGCCGGGTTGGAGTTCACCAGGATGACGCGGTAGCCCTCTTCGCGCAGGGCTTTACAGGCCTGGGCGCCGGAGTAGTCGAATTCGCAGGCCTGGCCGATTACGATCGGGCCAGCGCCGAGAATAAGGATGCTTTTAATGTCTGTACGTTTTGGCATGGGTTTGTCACTCAAATCCGCAGGTCAGTCGGCAAGCCGTCTTGTTCAATCTCTGACTTGAGGGGGCCACCGGCATCGGGACCGCCCTCAAGCCTTGCTACATCAAGGCGAGCGATCAGCGTCGCTTGGCCATCTCGTTGATGAAGCGATCGAACAATGGCGCTACGTCGTTCGGGCCAGGGCTGGCTTCCGGGTGACCCTGGAAGCTGAAGGCGCTCTTGTCGGTACGCTCGATACCTTGCAGGGTGCCGTCGAACAGCGATTTGTGAATCGCGCGGACGTTGGCTGGCAGGGTCGCTTCGTCTACCGCAAAACCGTGGTTCTGGCTGGTGATCATCACCACACCGCTGTCCAGGTCCTGGACCGGGTGGTTGGCACCGTGGTGGCCATGGCCCATTTTCAGGGTCTTGGCGCCGGAGGCCAGGGCCAGCAGCTGGTGACCGAGGCAGATACCGAAGACCGGGATCTCGGTTTCCAGCACGTCCTTGATCGCCTGGATCGCGTAGTCGCAAGGCTCCGGATCACCAGGGCCGTTGGACAGGAACACGCCGTCCGGCTTCAGGGCCAGTACGTCGGCAGCAGGGGTTTGCGCCGGCACGACGGTCACGCGGCAACCGCGCTCGACCAGCATGCGCAGGATGTTCACCTTGACGCCGTAGTCGTAGGCAACCACGTGGTATGGCAGCTCGGAGGCGTCGATGGTCGCGTGGCTGTCGGTTTTCAGATCCCAGACGGTCGAGCGCCACTCGTACTTCTCTGTGGTGCTGACGACCTTTGCCAGGTCCATGCCCTTGAGGCCAGGGAAACCCTGGGCGGCGGCGATGGCGGCTGCTTCGGAAATGTTGTCACCGGCCATGATGCAGCCGTTCTGCGCGCCTTTTTCACGCAGGATGCGTGTCAGGCGGCGGGTGTCGATACCGGCGATGGCCACAACGTTGTTGGCCTTCAGGTAGTCGGACAGGGACATCGTGTTACGCCAGTTGCTCGCAACCAGTGGCAGGTCACGGATGACCAGGCCGGCAGACCAGACGCGGTTGGACTCGGCGTCTTCCGGCGTGGTGCCGGTGTTGCCGATGTGCGGGTAAGTCAGGGTAACGATCTGTTGGGCGTAGGAAGGATCGGTAAGGATTTCCTGATAGCCGGTCATTGCGGTGTTGAACACCACCTCACCAACGGTCTGACCGTCGGCTCCAATGGCTTCGCCGCGAAAAATGCTGCCATCAGCAAGGGCGAGTATGGCTGGCTTAGTCAAGAAGACCTCCCGTAAATAAAGCCTGAAAGGGCGATCGCAGGTTGTAAAAAAGCGGAGTGACGTATGGACACGTCACCCCGCTTCTTCACTGAATTATTCTGCGCGCTTTTAGTGGACACACTAAAGCTGTAGCTTACAGAAAAAGGCCTTTTTGGTCTACCGCCAATGAGCCTTAAAGGCTGGAGAATGCGACAGGACGTCGCTTGGCGGAACAAAACCGGGCTCAAACGCTGTGCGCGAGCCCGATTTCGGGTGCATCTTAACGCAGATCGAGCACGTCTTGCATGTCGTAAAGGCCAGGCTCGCGCCCCTCCAGCCACAACGCAGCACGTACCGCGCCCTTGGCGAAGGTCATGCGACTGGACGCCTTGTGAGTGATCTCGACACGCTCGCCATCGGCGGCGAACAGCACGGTGTGGTCACCAACGATGTCACCGGCACGCACCGTGGCGAAACCAATGGTCTCGCGATCACGAGCGCCGGTCTGACCCTCACGGCCATACACCGCCACCTTCTTCAGATCACGGCCCAGCGCATCGGCAATCACTTCACCCATGCGCACGGCAGTGCCGGACGGCGCATCGACCTTATGCCGATGGTGAGCTTCGGTGATTTCGATATCGACATCGTCGCCCAACACTCGAGCGGCCGTGTCGAGCAACTTCAGGCACAGGTTGACGCCGACACTGAAGTTGGCCGCGAAGACAATCGGAATGTCCTTGCCCGCTTCCGCCAGCAGCTGCTTTTCTTCAACGCTGAAACCGGTGGTACCGATGATCATCGCCTTGCCGTGCTTACGGCAGAAAGCCAGGTTCTTCAGGGTCACCGTCGGGTGCGTGAAGTCGATCAGCACGTCGAACTCGTCGACCACCCGAGCCAGATCACCAGACAGAGGCACGCCGATACGACCCAGCGCTGCCAACTCACCGGCATCCGCGCCGACCAGCGTGCTGTCGGGACGATCCACCGCCGCCGTCAGACCGGCGCCCGGGGTTTGCTGCACCGCTTCAATCAGGGTCTTGCCCATGCGCCCGGCGGCGCCCATCACTGCAATACGTCGCATGCCCGTCTCCTTACAAATCGCCGAAGAAGCGCTTCACGCCTTCGAACCAACCGGTGGTTTTTGGCGAATGGCTGTTGTCGTCCGCCAGGGAGCTACGGAACTCCTCGAGCATTTCACGCTGGCGACGGCTCAAGTTGACCGGCGTCTCGACCGCCACACGGCACATCAAGTCACCCGCACCACCGCCACGCACCGGTGCAACGCCCTTGCCGCGAACGCGGAACTGCTTGCCGGTCTGGGTCCCCTCAGGGATCTTCAGCTTGACCCGGCCATCAAGGGTCGGGATCTCCAACTCGCCACCCAACGCCGCATCGACGAAGCTGATCGGCACTTCGCAGAACAGGTGCTTGCCGTCGCGCTGGAAAATCGAGTGCTCGCGCACGTTGATCACCACGTATAGGTCGCCAGTCGGGCCACCCTGGGCACCCGCCTCGCCTTCGCCGGACAGACGAATGCGATCACCGGTATCGACACCGGCCGGCACTTTCACCGACAGGGTCTTGTACTCTTCGACACGACCTTCGCCGTGGCAGGAATCGCACGGATCGGAAATGATCTTGCCTTGGCCATGGCAGCGCGGGCAGGTCTGCTGCACCGAGAAGAAGCCCTGCTGCATGCGCACCTGACCGATACCGCCGCAAGTCGGGCAAGTCACCGGAGCAGAACCTTTCTTGGCACCGGAGCCGTCGCAAGGCTTGCAGTTGACCAGCGTCGGAACGCGGATATTCACGGTCGTGCCGCGTACCGCTTCTTCCAGGTCCAGTTCCAGCGTGTAGCGCAAATCGCTGCCGCGCTGAGCGCCGCCACGGGAACCGCCGCGACCACCACCGAAGAAATCGCTGAAGACATCGCCAAAGATGTCGGAGAAGTTCTGGCCGCCGAAACCGGCACCGCCACCACCCATGCTCGGGTCGACACCGGCATGACCGTACTGGTCGTACGCCGCGCGCTTGCTGGAATCGGACAGCACTTCGTAGGCCTCGTTGGCCTCCTTGAACATCTCTTCCGACGCCTTGTCATCGGGATTACGGTCCGGGTGGTGCTTCATCGCCAGGCGACGGTAGGCCTTTTTCAGGTCCGCCTCGCTTGTGCCTCGCTCAACACCCAATACTTCGTAATAGTCACGCTTTGCCATAAGTCTTTGCACTCTTGAGGACGTCCGGCAAAACCCTCCTGAGTTTGCCGAACTCGCTGAGCCCCAATACAGGCCCGGACCCAACTCACGTCAATTCAACGATCCTGGTCTTTGTTTCAAATTGGCACTTACAGCTCGGAAAGCAGGAGCATTCCCGGCCATGCCAGCAGCAGGCGAACACTGTCGCATGCTGTAAAAATTCGCGTATTCCAGATACGCCAACGCGGGAGCAAGCTCCCGCGCGGCGACATCCTACCAGTCACCGCCTAAAGGCAGTCAACCGGCCGACCAACAACTTACTTGTGGTCTTTGACTTCTTCGAACTCGGCATCGACAACGTCGTCAGCCTTTTCAGCCGATTCGCCCTGCGGTGCAGCGCCTTCAGCAGGCTGAGCCTGTTCGGCGTACATCTTCTGCGCCACTGGAGCGGAGACTTTCGACAGCTCTTCAACCTTGGCGTCGATAACAGCCTTGTCGTCGCCTTTAACGGCGGCTTCCAGGGCAACTACGGCAGCTTCGATTGCAGTCTTCTCTTCAGCGCTCACCTTGTCGCCAGCATCGGCAACCATTTTGCGCGTCGAGTGAACCAGTGCGTCACCCTGGTTGCGGGCAGCGGCCAGCTCTTCGAACTTGCGGTCTTCCTCGGCATTCGCCTCGGCATCACGCACCATGCGCTCGATCTCTTCGTCGGACAGGCCGGAGTTGGCCTTGATCACGATCGACTGAGTCTTGCCGGTAGCCTTGTCCTTCGCACCTACGTGCAGGATGCCGTTGGCGTCGATGTCGAAGGTCACTTCGATTTGCGGCACGCCACGTGGCGCTGGTGGAATCTCGGCCAGGTCGAACTTGCCCAGGGACTTGTTCTGTGCGGCTTGCTTACGCTCGCCTTGCAGCACGTGGATGGTCACGGCGCCCTGGTTGTCGTCGGCAGTCGAGAACACTTGCGATTTCTTGGTAGGAATCGTGGTGTTTTTCTCGATCAGCGCGGTCATCACGCCACCCATGGTTTCGATACCCAGGGTCAGCGGGCTGACGTCGAGCAGCAGAACGTCTTTCACGTCACCGGCCAATACCGCGCCCTGGATAGCAGCACCCATGGCAACTGCTTCGTCCGGGTTGACGTCCTTACGAGCTTCTTTGCCGAAGAACTCGGTTACCAGCTTCTGAACCAGTGGCATACGGGTCTGACCGCCTACCAGGATCACGTCGTTGATCGCGCCAACGTCGATACCGGAGTCTTTCAGAGCGATGCGGCAAGGTTCGATGGTGCGCTGAACCAGGTCTTCAACCAGCGCTTCGAGCTTGGCGCGGGAGATTTTCACGTTCAAGTGCTTAGGACCGGTGGCGTCTGCAGTGATGTACGGCAGGTTCACGTCGGTCGACTGAGCGGAAGACAGCTCGATCTTGGCTTTTTCAGCGGCTTCTTTCAGGCGCTGCATGGCCAGCGGGTCACCCTTGAGGTTCATGCCGCTTTCTTTCTTGAACTCGTCGACGAGGTAGTCGATCAGACGAATGTCAAAGTCTTCACCGCCCAGGAACGTGTCACCGTTGGTGGCCAGTACTTCGAACTGGTGCTCGCCATCGACTTCGGCGATTTCGATCACGGAAACGTCGAAAGTACCACCGCCCAAGTCGTAAACGATCACGGTGTGATCGCCCTTGGCCTTGTCCATGCCGTAAGCCAGAGCGGCTGCGGTTGGTTCGTTGATGATACGTTTCACGTCCAGGCCAGCGATGCGGCCGGCGTCTTTGGTCGCCTGACGCTGGCTGTCGTTGAAGTAGGCCGGAACGGTGATCACCGCTTCAGTCACGGTCTCGCCGAGGTAATCTTCGGCGGTCTTCTTCATTTTCTTGAGGATTTCAGCCGAGATTTGTGGCGGCGCCATTTTCTGGCCGTTCACTTCAACCCAGGCGTCGCTGTTGTCAGCCTTGACGATCTTGTAAGGGACCATCTGGATGTCTTTCTGCACGACTTCTTCGTCGAAGCGACGACCGATCAGACGCTTCACCGCATACAGGGTGTTATGCGGATTGGTCACTGCCTGACGCTTGGCCGACTGGCCAACCAGGATTTCGCCATCGTTGGCGTAAGCGATGATCGACGGCGTGGTACGCGCGCCTTCAGCGTTTTCAATAACTTTTGCCTTGCCGTTTTCCAGCACGGAGACGCAGGAGTTGGTAGTCCCCAGGTCGATACCGATAATTTTGCCCATGTTCACTCTCCCGAAACTTTGGATTTGGTTGCCGCAGCAGTGGTGGCTAACTGCGGTAGCACTTAAACGCTTGACTTATAAATGGGGGCCTTGCGGCGGATTTCAAGCCTGCTCGTCAATCGAAGGCGAAACCGGCGCAGGCGCCTTGCTGACCACGACCATCGCCGGGCGCAGCAGGCGACCATTGAGCTGATAGCCCTTCTGGAACACCTTCAGAACGCTGTTCGGCTCGACGTCGGCGCTTTCCTGCATGGCCATTGCCTGATGGTGAACGGCGTTGAACGGTTCGCCATGCGGATCGATCGCTTCAAGCTGATAACGCTTGAGAGTGTCGTGGAACATTTTCAGGGTCAGCTCGATGCCTTCGCGCATCGGACGAATGCTTTCGTCGTCCGGGCTGGACAGTTCCAGGCCGCGCTCCAGGCTGTCGACGATCGGCAGCAGGTCGCTGGCGAACTTTTCCAGCGCGAACTTGTGAGCTTTCTCTACATCCTGCTCGGCGCGACGGCGGACGTTCTGCAGATCGGCAGCTACACGCAAAGCCTGATCCTGAGCGCCTGCCAGTTGCTCTTCGAGCACTTGTACACGAGCCGCCAGGTCATCACCCGATGCCTCGGGCGCCTGGTTGGCGTCTGGGTTTTGCGTATCCACTGTCTGTTCGTCAGCCATAGATTTCTCCTTTCAATTTCGTCCGCGAGCTCAACTCGCGCTTCTGCCCAGCTATATGGGGCCGCAAAATCCGGCTTCAAGGGGCGCCGATGATTAACCCTACAAAAAACAACTGCATTGTCATTCCCGGTCGCGATAAGGCTTTCGTCGGACCGAGCGAATCGAGCTAACAAGGGGCATTGTCAGCCAGAAACAAAACACTGTATAAATAACCAGACCTAACACCTGGGAGCGGCCCATATGCTGGTGCACCTGTCCGTACACAACTACGCCATCGTTGAACATCTCGATCTCGAACTCGATCGCGGGATGAGCGTGATCACCGGGGAAACCGGCGCGGGCAAGTCGATCATGCTCGACGCGCTGGGCCTGACCCTGGGCGATCGCGCCGATAGCGGCGTGGTCCGCCCCGGCGCCGACAAGGCCGACATCCTGGCCACCTTCGATCTGGCCGATATTCCGGAAGCCAGCACCTGGCTGGCTGAACGCGACCTCGAAAGCGACGGCCCGTGCATTCTGCGCCGCGTGATTACATCGGAAGGACGCTCGCGGGGCTATATCAACGGCACGCCCTGCCCGCTTGGCGACCTCAAGGCGCTGGGCGAGTTGCTGATCGACATTCACAGCCAGCACGAACACCAATCCCTGCTCAAGACCGATACCCACCGTCGCCTGCTGGACGAATATGCTGGCGCGACGGACCTTGCCCGCCAGGTTCAACTGGCCGCCCAGCGCTGGCGCCAGACCCGCCAGGAACTGGATCGACTCTCCAATTCAGGCGATGAGCAGCGTGCCCGCCATCAGTTGCTCAGCTATCAACTCGAAGAGCTGGAAAACCTGGGCCTTGGTGACAATGAACTTGAGCAGCTTGAGCAGGAACACAAGAACCTGACCAACGCAGAAACCCTGCTGGGTATCTGCCGGCAGGTCGTAGAACAGTGCAGCGAAAGTGATTCCGGCAATGTACTGAACGCACTCACTGCAAGCCTCAACCGCTTGTCCAGTGTGAATAATTCGATCGGCGCTCTCGGCGAGGCCAGCAGCCTGCTGACCAGTGCGCAGATCCAGGTTGAAGAAGCCGTCGGCGAGTTGAACCGCTTTCTCGACAACTTCGACGCCGATCCGGCGCGCCTTCAATACCTTGAGGAACGGCTCGATGCGATCTATACGATGGCCCGCAAGCACCGCATCCAGCCGACCGAAGTTGCCGAGATGCAACAGAAACTGCTGGATGAAATCGAAACCCTGAACGCTAACGACGAATCCATCGAGCGCCTGAGCGATGAGCTGGCCTCATACGCTCGGCATTACCAGGAAAAGGCTCGCGAACTGAGTGATCTGCGCCACCAAGCCTCGAACAGCCTAGCCAGCGCCGTGGAACAGGAAATCCAGCGCCTGGGCATGCCCGGCGGGCGCTTCACCATTGAACTGCGCCCGAACAGCAGCGCCGAACTGCTACCAAATGGCCTGGAACAGGTAGAACTGCTGGTCAGCGCCAACCCTGGCCAGCCGCTGAAGGCCCTGGCGAAAGTGGCGTCCGGCGGCGAACTGTCGCGGATCAGCCTGGCGATTCAGGTGATCACCGCACAGACCTCCCGCGTACCGACCCTGGTGTTCGACGAAGTCGACGTCGGCATCGGCGGCCCGACAGCAGAAATCGTCGGCCAGTTACTGCGCAGGCTCGGCGAGCGCGGGCAGGTGCTGACCGTGACCCACTTGCCGCAAGTGGCAGCGCAAGGTCATCAGCATCTGTTTGTGCATAAAGTGCGTGGCGAAGATGCCACTCGCACGGCCGTTTCCAAACTGAGCAAAAACGACCGCGTCGAAGAGGTCGCACGAATGCTGGGGGGCATCGATCTCACCAAGGAGTCCCTGGCTCACGCGAAAAAAATGGTGGTTGCCGCAAAAGCTTGAATAACGGCAGAAAGCACGAAGGCGACCCTGGGGTCGCCTTCGCTCGTTTCGCGAACGGATGTTCGCGCGACATGCTTACTTTTTCTTGCGCACGTACAGCACCAGATTGTGATCAACCATCTCGAAGCCATACTTGTCGACGATTGCTTTCTGAAGCCGCTCGATTTCTTCGTCGAAGAATTCGATCACTTCGCTGGTTTCGACGTTGACCATATGGTCGTGATGCTTTCCGTCGTCCAGTTCGAAGACCGCATGGCCTCCGTCGAAGTTGTGCCGCACCACAAGGCCAGCTGCCTCGAACTGGGTCAGAACACGGTAAACCGTGGCCAGACCGACGTCCTCACCAGCCTCCATAAGGGCCTTGTAGACATCCTCGGCACTCATGTGGCGTTGCTCGGCGGAATCGAGCATTTGCAGAATTTTGACCCGTGGCAGGGTCACTTTGAGGCCGGCTTTGCGTAGTTCGCTATTTTCAACCATGGTCAGCTTTCTCGCGATGCTGCTTCGCAGCTTCTCTTAATGCGGGTATGATCGGCGTTTACGTTGTCCCAGCCAAGATAGTGGAAGTCGCCCACCGATGCAAAACACCAAGCTCTTGCTAACCAGTTTCACCTTTGTGGGACTGCTCGCACTCGCCGGTTGTTCATTCCCCGGGGTTTACAAAATCGACATCCAGCAGGGCAATGTCGTCACGCAGGACATGATAGACCAGTTACGCCCGGGAATGACCCGTAAGCAAGTACGGTTTATCATGGGCAACCCTCTGCTGACTGACACGTTCCATGCCGATCGCTGGGATTATCTGTACAGCCTGCAACCAGGTGGCGGTGAACGCCAACAGGAACGCATTAGCGTTATCTTCAACCCAAATGATCAGCTTGTCAGCCTCTCTGGTGATTTCATGCCAGGCGTAAGCCGTGACGAAGCCATTCTTGGCAAGGATAGCGGCACGACAGTGGCTGCCCCGGCAGAAAACGTCGAGAAGCCAAAGCCGGAAAAACCGGTCAAGCCAGGCTCGTTGCTGGATCAGATCCAGAAGGACGTCGACGGTGTAGAAACCGTTCCGGTCCCGACGCCGCAACCGCTGGAAACTTCGCCGCAATAATTTGTGGCGCATTAAAAAGCCCGGCATGTCCGGGCTTTTTATTGTCTGGCGTTCAAGCCACTCACTGATTCCGCGCTTTGGCCTCGGCAGCCTTTGCCGCCCGCAGTCGGCGCACCTCTTTCGGATCGGCCAACAGGGGCCGGTAAATCTCGATACGATCCCCTGCCTGAACTGCCCGACTCTCTGGATCGGCGACAACCTTGCCGAAGATCCCCACGGCGCAATGGGTCAGATCCAGCTCCGGAAACTCCTCAGCCACGGCTGACCTGAGCAAGGCCGCCCGCACTGTCGTCCCGGCAGGCACCGTCACCGTCAGCAGTGCCTGACGGTCTACAGCCGCATAGACCACCTCGACGTCAATCATGACCTCAACCATGTATCTGCTTGGCGCGTTGGCAGAACGCATCCACCAGGGTATTGGCCGCCTGATTGAACAGCGGCCCCAAAGTGGCGCGAACCAGCGGCCCAGCGTAATCGAACGACAGATCAAGGCTGATCTTGCAGGCCTTGTCGGTCAGCGCCTTGAATACCCAGATGCCATGCAATTGGGTGAAAGGGCCCTCTTCGAGGTTCATTTCGATCGACTGCCCCGGAACCAGCGTGTTGCGCGTCACGAAATGCTGGCTGAGGCCCCCCTTCGCCACGCCGACGCTCGCCCGCATATGCTCAGGGGAGCTCTCCAGCACTTCGGCCGACGAGCACCACGGCAGAAACTCCGGATAACGCGCCACGTCGTTGACCAGGTCATACAGCGCTTGTGCCGGGTACGGCAGCAAAGCCGAACGTGAAATGTGTGTCGTCATGTCAGCGTCACTTCCACAGCTGGGCGGCAAACACTACAAGAATGCCGATGGGCGCCACATAGCGCATCAAGAACAAGGACAGGCCAAACAGCGCAGGGTTGCGGATCGACAGCTCGTCGCGCACCGCTTCACGCCCCATGATCCAGCCCGCAAACACCACGAAACACAAACCGCCAAGCGGCAACATGAGTCGCGAGGTGAAGAAATCGATCACGCCAAAGAAGTCGAGACCGCCGGTTGCTCCCCATTGGTAGAGGTGGAACACCCCGCCTTCGTTCACGAAGAACTTGGCCTCCTTCCAGATATTGAAGGAAAAAACCGTCCCCAGGCCGACAAACCAGCAACTGAAAGCCAACCAGAAGGTAACCCAGGCACGACTCACTTTAGTGCGCTCGACCAGGTAGGCCACCATCGGCTCAAGCAGGGAGATCGCCGAACTCCAGGCCGCCACCGCCACCAACACGAAGAACACCACGCCCATCAATTGGCCGAATGCCACGTTACCGAAGGCAAACGGCAGGCTGACGAACATCAACCCAGGCCCTTCGCTCGGATTCAGGCCTGCCGCGAAAACAATCGGAAACAATGCCAGGCCGGCCACCAGGGAAACGAAGGTATCGAGCAATGCTACGCCAACGACCGTCCCCGAAATCGACGAGCTCTTCGGCATGTAGGCGCCGTAGATCATGATCGAACCGACGCCCACGCTCAGGGAAAAGAACGCGTGCCCCATTGCCGGCAACAAGCCGTCCAGGACCTTTTCCGGATGGAAGTCGAACATGAAATGCACGCCTTCCATGAAATGCCCGGTGGTCATGCTGTAGCCCAGCAGCACCAGGATCATCACAAACAGCAGCGGCATCATGATGCGCAGGCTGCGCTCGAGCCCGGCGACCACCCCCTTGGCAATTACCACCGCAGACAACAGCATGAAAATCGTGTGCCAAAGTGTCAGGCGCCATGGGTCGGCGATCACGTTGCCGAAGTAAGCCCCCACCTGATCCGCCGTTACCCCCTGGAAGTCGCCCCGCCCCATATCAATGATGTAATCCAGCGACCAGCCGCCCACCACACTGTAGAACGACAGGATCAGCAACGCCGTGATCATCCCGGCAAACGCACCCCAGGACCATTTGGCCGAGTGCCCTGCCTCGATCGCCAGTGTCTTCAAGGCATTCGCCGGACTCTGCCGGGCACGCCGGCCGATCAGGGTTTCGGCCAGCATGACCGGCACGCCGATCAGCGCGATGCAGGCCAGGAACATCAGCACGAAGGCACCGCCGCCATAGACGCCGACCATGTACGGGAATTTCCAGATACTACCCAGTCCCACGGCCGAACCGGTCGCGGCGAGTATGAAGACCCAGCGGCTAGCCCAACTGCCGTGGACAGAAACCTTGTCTGTCGACATCGTTATCACGCCCAAGCGTTCAAAAAAGAGGCCGCATTGTCCGGGATTCAATCAACCTGCTCAAGCACGTAGCAACCCCATAGCCGACTCTGTTGTAACTCCCTATAATGCCGCCCCTATGGCTAAACAGAAGAAACACCCAACAGGGACCATCGCGCAAAATAAAAAGGCGCGACACGATTACTTCATCGAACATCGGTTCGAGGCTGGTCTGGTCCTGGCCGGCTGGGAAGTAAAAAGTCTGCGGGCAAGCAAGCTGCAACTGGTTGACAGTTACGTGCTGCTCAAGGATGGCGAAGCCTGGCTGCTCGGCAGCCACATTACGCCCCTGACGACCGCCAGCACCCATGTCATCGCTGACCCGGTCCGCACCCGCAAGCTGCTGCTCAACCGGCGCGAGCTGGAAAAGCTGTCCGCTGCCGTGCAGCAAAAGGGTTACGCCTGCGTGTGCCTGTCCTGGTACTGGAGCAAGCACATGGTCAAGTGCGAGATCGCACTGGGCAAGGGCAAGAAGGAATACGACAAGCGCGATACCGAGCGCGAACGCGATGCCGGTCGCGAATTGCAGCGAGCGGTGCGCAACAAGGGCAAGGAAGATTAATTCCACTCCTTGAAATCGCGATCGCCAGCAAGCCGGCTCCTACAGACCCCAGCCCGTCATGAATTCAACGGTGGGCCACAAACCTGTAGGAGCCGGCTTGCTGGCGATTGCGTTTGAACTGCCAACGCATGCACCCTGATTACATCCCCCTGCGCCGCTCCGCCCGGGCCATGCGCTGTACTTCCTGACGCACTTCTTCCAGCACCTCCTGCACATACAGAATGTGTCGACTGGAAACTTCCCGCGCCTGCTCTGCATGACCTTCGATAATCGCCTGATACAACTCCCGATGCTGCGTGATCAGCATGTCGCGGGTTTCAGTGCGCTGCTTGTACATGCCGCCGATGTTGGTCACCACGTTGCGCTTGAGCAGGTCGAACAGCCCGCGAATGGTGTGCAACAAAACGGCGTTATGACTGGCCTCGGCAATCGCCAGGTGAAATCTGGCGTCCGCCGCCCCCTCTTCGGCACGACTCACTTCTTCGTGACGCGAGTAACAGTCCTGTAATTCGTTGAATGCCGCGGTCAGCCGCTCGCGATCCACATCAGTGGCACGCAGCGCCGCGTAGTAGGCGCAGGACGCCTCCAGCGTATGGCGAAACTCCAGCAGATCGCGTTGCGCCTCGGGATTGCTTTCCAGCAACTGCAACAAGGGATCACTGAAGGTCGTGCCCAGCGATTCCACCACATAGTTGCCGCCGCCCTGGCGACTGACCAGCAAGCCCTTGGCGGTCAGCTTCTGAATGGCTTCGCGCAACGAAGGGCGTGACACGCCAAATTGTTCGGCCAACGCGCGCTCGGCCGGCAAGCGCTCACCCGCTTTCAGCGTGCCCTCGAGGATCATGCCCTCAAGCTGCTCGACAATATCGTCAGACAAACGGCGCTGACGAATCTGATCAAACCCCATAACTCGATTACTCCACGATCCGACGGCTCGCCGGGGCTCTATTCTGGCCTATCGGCGCCGCGCCAGCACCTGCCACAGCGCATTGGGTCATACCAGGCAGACGACCTGCGCACTTTGCATTCGACAAAAGTTTTAGGGCGGCAAATTGACACACCGCCTACAAGGCTTTTACCCTAGCCAACAGCGATTGTAAATTGGTCTTACCAATTATCCAAGAACGCTGATCAGTGCCTGACCAACAACAATTAGGGGCCACCCCATATGCAAACCTGGCAACAGCTCTATACCCCGCTCGGCAGCCTCGGACTGTCCGCACTCGCAGCCGTCATCCCCATCGTGTTTTTCTTCCTGGCCCTGGCCGTGTTCCGTCTCAAAGGACATGTGGCTGGCAGCATCACCCTGGCTTTGTCGATCCTGGTGGCGATCTTCGCTTTCCAGATGCCGGTCGATATGGCATTCGCCGCCGCCGGGTATGGATTCGCTTATGGCCTGTGGCCGATTGCCTGGATCATTGTGGCAGCGGTGTTCCTCTACAAACTGACGGTAAAGAGTGGCCAGTTTGAAGTCATCCGCAGTTCGGTCCTGTCGATCACCGATGACCAGCGCCTGCAGGTCCTGCTGATCGGCTTCTGCTTCGGTGCCTTCCTCGAAGGCGCGGCCGGTTTTGGCGCACCGGTGGCGATTACCGCGGCCCTGCTGGTAGGACTTGGCTTCAACCCGCTGTACGCCGCCGGCTTGTGCCTGATCGCCAACACCGCGCCGGTAGCCTTCGGCGCCCTGGGCATTCCGATCATCGTTGCCGGCCAAGTCACCGGCATCGACGCGTTCAAGATCGGCGCCATGACCGGTCGCCAACTGCCGCTGCTGTCGCTGTTCGTGCCGTTCTGGCTGGTGTTCATGATGGACGGCCTGCGCGGCGTGCGGGAAACCTGGCCGGCAGCCCTGGTGGCCGGCTTGAGCTTTGCCGTGACCCAGTACTTCACCTCGAACTTCATCGGCCCGGAACTGCCGGACATTACCTCGGCCCTGGCCAGCCTGATTTCCCTGACCCTGTTCCTGAAAGTCTGGCAACCGAAACGCGCCGCAGGCCAACACATTGCCGGCGCCGTCTCGGCCTCCGTGGTGAGCGCCAGCGTCGGTGGTTTCGGCCAGAAGCGCACTACCGTGGCTTCGCCCTACAGCCTTGGGGAAATTTTCAAGGCCTGGTCGCCGTTTTTGATTCTCACCGTACTGGTCACCATCTGGACCCTGAAACCGTTCAAGGCCATGTTCGCCGCCGGCGGTTCGATGTACAGCTTCGTGTTCAACTTTGCGATCCCGCATCTTGATCAAATGGTGATCAAGGTCGCACCGATCGTGGCTACGCCAACCGCCATTCCAGCGGTGTTCAAACTGGACCCGATATCCGCCACCGGCACTGCGATTTTCTTCTCGGCGCTGATCTCGATGCTGGTGCTCAAGGTCAACTTCAAAACTGGTCTGACCACTTTTAAAGAGACCTTCTACGAACTGCGCTGGCCGATCCTGTCCATCGGCATGGTGCTGGCGTTTGCCTTCGTGACCAACTACTCGGGCATGTCCTCGACCATGGCCCTGGTACTGGCGGCGACGGGGGCGGCGTTCCCGTTCTTCTCGCCGTTCCTCGGCTGGCTGGGCGTGTTCCTCACCGGCTCCGATACTTCGTCCAACGCCCTGTTCAGTTCGCTGCAAGCGACCACCGCACACCAAATCGGTGTCAACGACACCTTGCTGGTGGCAGCCAATACCAGCGGCGGCGTGACCGGCAAGATGATCTCGCCACAATCGATCGCCGTGGCCTGCGCCGCGACAGGCCTGGTGGGCAAGGAGTCGGATCTGTTCCGCTTCACCCTCAAGCACAGCCTATTCTTTGCAACGATTGTCGGCTTGATCACGTTGGCCCAGGCCTACTGGTTCACCGGCATGCTGGTCCACTAAGGACTACAGGCAAAACGGTAAAAACCGACACCGGGCCACGCCCCCGGCGTCCGCAATCCACACCCCGGTCTGTAAGGCTGCTGAAAGCTTCCGGCTCTATATTCAGCGGCCTCAACAGACGAATAACCGGGACCACCCGGAGACCGCCTGATGAGCGAGCTTTTTTACAACGCTGTGCCGAATGCGACCCGTGTCGCCCCGCCACTGCCCGAGCCTCGGCAATACCCCAGCGAGAAACCGTCACGGGTCTACCTGTTCGGGACCTGCGTGGTCGATTTGTTCTACCCCGAAGCCGGGATGGACGCGATCCACCTGCTGGAGCGCGAAGGCATCCGTGTCGAGTACCCGCAAGGACAAAGCTGCTGCGGACAACCGGCCTACACCTCGGGTTACACCGAGCAGGCACGGACCGTGGCGCGCTCGCAACTGGCGTTGTTTGCCGGGGATTATCCAGTGGTGGTGCCGTCGGGCTCTTGTGCCGGGATGTTGCGCGAGCACTATGCCGACTTGTTCAAGGACGAGCCGCAGACGTTGAAACAGGTTCAGGCGCTGGCAGCCAGAACCTTTGAGCTGGCCGAGTTCCTGTTGTTTGTCTGCAAGGTGCAGCTCAAGGACAGCGGCGCGCCGGTGAAAGTGGCGTTGCACACTTCGTGTTCGGCACGCCGCGAAATGAATACCCACCTGCACGGCCGCGAGTTGTTGTCGCAGTTGAGCAATGTGGAGCGGGTCAATCACGATCACGAAAGTGAGTGCTGTGGCTTTGGCGGAACATTCAGCGTCCGTATGCCAGACATTTCCGGCGCGATGGTGGCTGACAAGACCCGGGCATTGAAGGAATCCGGCGCGCACAAGGTGTTGAGTGCCGACTGCGGCTGTTTGATGAACATCAACGGTTCCCTGGAAAAACAGCAGGAAGCGTTGCGCGGTCAGCATCTGGCCAGCTTCCTCTGGCAGCGTACCGGAGGTGCCCGATGAGCACTTCCGCGATTATTCCTACGGTTGCCGTAGAAGAAGATTTCCGCACCCGCGCCCACAACGCGCTGGGTGACGCGCAATTGCGAGGCAACTTTCGCAAGGCGATGGATTCACTGATGAGCAAACGGGCAGCGGCGTTCAGCGATGCCCATGAAAGAGAACATTTGCGCGCGCTGGGCAATGCCGTCCGCGCCCGAGCGTTATCCAAGTTGCCCGACCTGCTCGAGCAACTTGAACAGAACCTGACCCGCAATGGTGTGACAGTGCACTGGGCGGAAACGGTGGACGAAGCCAATGGCATCGTCCTTTCGATCATCCGCGCTCACGAGGGGCGGCAAGTGATCAAGGGCAAATCGATGGTCAGCGAAGAAATGGAGATGAACCATTTCCTCGCTGAACAGGGCATTGAATGCCTGGAATCAGACATGGGCGAGTACATCGTCCAGCTCGACCACGAGAAGCCTTCACACATAATCATGCCGGCAATCCACAAGAATGCCGGTCAGGTCGCGTCCTTGTTCCACGACAAACTTGGCGTGGAATACACCAAGGACGTAGACCAACTCATTCAAATCGGCCGCAGAGTCCTGCGGCAGAAATTCTTTGAAGCGGACATCGGCGTCTCCGGTGTCAACTTCGCCGTGGCCGAAACCGGCACCCTGCTGCTGGTGGAAAACGAAGGCAACGGCCGCATGACCACCACGGTGCCACCCGTGCACATCGCCGTCACCGGTATCGAAAAAGTCGTGGAAAACCTGCGCGACGTGGTGCCGCTCCTGTCGCTGTTGACCCGCTCGGCCCTGGGCATTCCGATCACTACCTACGTCAACATGATCTCGGGCCCGCGCAAGGAACATGAACTCGACGGCCCTCAAGAAGTGCACCTGGTATTGCTCGACAACGGTCGCAGCCAGGCCTTTGCCGACAGCGAATTGCGCCAGACCCTGAACTGCATCCGCTGCGGCGCCTGTATGAATCATTGCCCGGTCTACACCCGAATCGGCGGCCATGCCTATGGGGAGGTTTACCCCGGCCCTATCGGAAAAATCGTCACCCCGCACATGGCTGGCCTGGCGAAAGTCCCGGATCACCCGAGCGCTTCTTCGCTGTGCGGCGCCTGCGGTGAAGTCTGCCCGGTGAAAATCCCGATCCCTGCTCTGTTGCGGCGCCTGCGGGAAGAAAACGTCAAGGCCCCCGACAGCCCCCATCAAGTGATGCGCGGCCAGGGCAGCAAGTACTCGCGCAAGGAACGATTCATCTGGAACGCCTGGGCGAAGCTCAACAGTTCGCCGACGCTGTATCGCCTGTTCGGTTTCTTCGCCACCCGGTTGCGCGCCCTCACACCGAGTAATGTCGGCCCGTGGACGCAAAACCATAGCGCACCGAAACCCGCCGCCCGCTCACTGCATGACATGGCCCGCGAGCATTTGGCCAAACAGGGAGATCGTTGATGAGCGCCAAGCAAAATATCCTCGCCAAACTGCGTAAAAGTCTGACAGGCACCACACCGGTAGCCGACAACTTTGATGTCGATCTGGTGACCCAGCCTTACACCTACGCACCTGAACAACGCATCGCGCAACTGCGCAAACTGATGGAAGCGGTGCACACGGAAATCCATCTGACGTCCGGCGAAGAATGGCCGGCGCTGCTGGCGCAATTACTGCGCGACCGCCAGTTGCCCAGTCTGTTGATCGCACCGACAACGCCCCACGGTCAATGCATCACACAGCACTGGGCGAATAATCCCGGCCTGCCAACGCTCAAAGCCTACGACCGCCCGGTTGAAGAATGGAAAGCCGAGCTGTTCAACGACACCCCGGCGAGTCTGACTACCACTCTCGGTGCCATCGCTGCGACCGGTAGCCTGATCATGTGGCCGACGCGAGAAGAGCCACGCTTGATGAGCCTGGTACCACCGGTGCATTTCGCCCTGCTCAAGGCCAGCGAAATCCGCGACAACTTCTATCAGGTGCAACAGGAGTTCGAATGGGCCCAGGGCATGCCGACCAACGCGTTGCTGGTGTCCGGCCCGTCGAAGACCGCCGACATCGAGCAAGTGCTGGCGTACGGCGCCCACGGTCCGAAAGACCTGGTGGTGCTGATTCTGGAGGACCAATGAGTCTACCGGCCGCGTTCCTGCGTGATGCACAGCAACTGATTCCCCAAGAGCGACGATTCGACGACCCGCTGTCGACCCTGGCGTTCGGCACCGATGCCAGTTTCTATCGCCTGATTCCGCAGCTGGTGATCCGCGTCGAGTCCGAAGACGAAGTGGTGGCGCTACTGCAACTGGCGCAACGCGATCAAGTCCCGGTGACTTTCCGTGCCGCTGGTACCAGCCTCTCAGGTCAGGCCATCAGCGACTCGGTACTGATCGTGCTTGGGGATAACTGGAACGCACGCGAGATTCGCGGGCAAGGCACACAGATTCGCCTGCAACCGGGCGTGATCGGTGCCCAGGCCAACGCCTGGCTGGCACCGTTCGGACGCAAGATCGGCCCGGACCCGGCATCGATCAACGCCTGCAAGATCGGCGGTATCGTCGCCAACAATGCCAGCGGCATGTGCTGCGGCACCGCGCAAAACACCTATCACACCCTGGCCGGCATTCGTCTGGTGCTGGCCGATGGCAGCCGCCTCGATACTGAAGATGCCGCCAGTGTCGCGGCGTTTCGCCAAAGCCATGCCGACCTGCTGGAACGCCTGGCGACCATCGGGCGCGAGACCCGCGCCAACGCCGAACTGGCTGCGAGAATCCGCCACAAATACCGTCTGAAAAATACCACCGGCCTGTCGCTCAATGCCCTGGTGGATTTCGACGAGCCTGTGGATATCTTGAGCCACTTGCTGGTGGGCTCCGAGGGTACGCTCGGGTTCATCAGTGCCGTGACCTACGACACCGTGATCGACCACCCGAACAAGGCCTCGGCCCTGATTGTGTTCCCGGATGTCGAGACCTGCTGCAACGCGGTCACCGTGCTGAAAAGCCAACCGGTGTCGGCCGTGGAACTGCTGGACCGGCGCAGCCTGCGCTCAGTGCAGGACAAACCTGGCATGCCCGCCTTCGTACAGCACTTGTCGAATAATGCCTGTGCACTGTTGATCGAATCCCGCGCGGCGTCGTCCACCCTCCTGCACGAACAGCTGGTGCAGATCATGACGTCCCTGCAGGCGTTCCCGGTAGAAAAACAGGTCGACTTCACCGAGGACCCACAGGAAAACGCCCGTCTATGGGCCATCCGCAAAGACACCTTCCCGGCCGTCGGTGCCGTGCGCAAGACCGGCACCACGGTGATCATCGAAGACGTCACCTTCCCGGTCGAACAACTGGCCATCGGCGTCAACCGCCTGATCGAGCTGTTCGACAAACATCACTACGACGAAGCGATCCTTTTCGGACACGCGCTGGAAGGCAATCTGCACTTCGTCTTCACCCAAGGCTTCAACAACCCGGAAGAAGTCGCACGCTATCAGGCGTTCATGGACGACGTGGCGCAACTGGTGGCTGTGGAGTTCGGCGGTTCGCTGAAAGCCGAACACGGCACCGGGCGCAACATGGCGCCGTTCGTCGAGCTGGAATGGGGCAGCGATGCCTATCAGTTGATGTGGCAACTCAAGCGCTTGCTGGATCCCAACGGCATTCTCAACCCGGATGTGGTGCTCAGCGAAGACCCACAGATCCACCTCAAGCACCTCAAGCCCTTGCCGGCCGCCGACGAGATTGTCGACAAGTGCATCGAATGCGGCTTCTGCGAACCGGTCTGCCCGTCGAAAGGCCTGACCCTGAGTCCGCGACAGCGCATCGTGATCTGGCGCGACATTCAGGCGAAGAAACGCGCCGGCATCGACACCACCGAACTCGAAACCGCTTACGAATACCAGGGCATCGACACCTGCGCCGCCACCGGCCTGTGCGCACAACGCTGCCCTGTAGGCATCAATACCGGCGAGCTGGTGAAAAAGCTGCGCGGTCGCAAGGCAACGCATACGAAAACCGCCAACTGGCTTGAAGGAAATTTCGCCACGGCACTGCAAGGGGCGCGTTTTACCCTGCACGTCGCCAACGGTGCACGGATGTTGTTGGGCGCGCCTCGCCTGGCAAAACTCTCGGCGACGCTGACGAAGCTGTCCAAGGGTCAGGTCCCGCAGTGGACCAACGCCATGCCCCAGCCTGAACGGCCGATTCGCTTCAGCCCGGCGATCACCGATGAGCGCCCGCGGGTGGTATACCTGGCCGCGTGCGTATCACGGGCCATGGGGCCGGCAGCAGGTGACAAGGAGCAAATGTCCCTGCACGACAAGACCCGAGGCCTGCTGGAAAAGGCCGGCTACCAGGTGGTTTTCCCGGACAACCTCGACAACCTGTGCTGCGGCCAGCCATTCGCGTCAAAAGGCTACGTCGAGCAAGCCGAGCACAAACGCCAGGAGTTGATTGGCGCCTTGCTGCACGCCAGTCGCGGCGGGCTGGATCCGATCTACTGCGACACCAGCCCGTGCACCTTGCGCCTGGTCCAGGACCTGAGTGAAAGCCGTCTGGACCTGTATGACCCGGTGCGCTTCATTCGCACACACTTGATGGATCGCCTCGACTTCACACCACAGCAAGCGCCGATTGCGGTGCACGTCACGTGCAGCACTCAACACCTTGGCGAAAGCCAGGCGCTGATCGATCTGGCGCGAAAATGCAGCAAAACCGTGGTCATTCCTGAAGGCATTCACTGCTGTGGCTTCGCCGGCGACAAGGGCTTCACCACGCCGCAGTTGAATGCCCACTCGCTGCGCACGCTCAAGGACGCGGTGCAACAATGCAGCGAAGGCATTTCCACCAGCCGCACCTGTGAGATCGGTCTGACGCAACATGGCGGCATTGACTACCACGGGCTAGTCTATCTGGTGGACCGCGTTACCCAGGCTAGGGTGCCCTGATAGCAGGATCTACAGGAAGGTGCATAGATGTACCTTCCTTAACGCTACATTCGGAATCGACAGCTCTACAGTAAAAAAACAGAACCCTGATGTGCCGCTGCAGTCCACTGATCAAGTCCCGCTAATGCGGGACCTTCCCAAAACTCGGTAGACCGATTTGATGGCCAGCAATGCCTGGTCCTTCAGTTCAAGGAGAAACACATGAATCGTTCTGTGCTGTTAGGTTTGTTCGTTGCTGCTTCCATCATGGCTTCCACTTCGTTTGCTGCAGAAGACCTTTGCGCGGTCAACCTGAAAACCATCGAAAACGGTAAGGCACAGATTCCTCCGGAAATGGCTGACCAGGTAAAGGCCTCCGTCGAACAAGCCAAAGTCGACCAGGCAAAAGGCACCACGGAAGGTACTAATGATTGCATTGCCGAGACCAACGACATCATCAAGGCCGTCACCGACTCGAAAAAAGGCGGGAAGTAACTCAGCTCAGGGCCAACCTTAGGGTTGGCCTTCTTGGCTCCGCAACCGGGAATTCAGAACCCGGCGGCGTCCAATACGAAGCAAACCAAAACCCGCCAATTGCGGGTTTTGTTGCATCCGGGGTCTGGAAATGTGTAACCGCGCACTGTGCGGCAGATTTCTAAAAAAACGAATTCTTGCGTTGAATCGGGGTCTTTGAAACATGCCCCATCAGTTCAAGGAGACATCCATGAAACGTACCGCACTCGCTGCTCTGTTCATTTCTGCAGCCATGTTGGCCTCTCCTGCATTTGCCGCGGACAACAACCTTTGCACGAGCAAGCTGCAAGAGCTCAAAGGCAAAGTGAACGCCCTGCCGGCGACCGCCGGAAACACCGCCATGGAGATCAAACGACTGATGTCCAGCGCCGAAGCCTCACAAGCCTCCGGAGACGACAAAAAATGCGTCACCGAGGCCACCCAGGCATTGGCACTCGCTGACAGACAGAGCAACGAAGCAAACCCATGATCTGTGGTGGCCAACCTTCGGGTTGGCCTTCTGGATCACGTTGACGTACACTGTGCAGGCTTGTTGCTCACTTGATTCACAGAGCACCAGGCTCGGGGCCGTTTTGGATTCGACGCCGGTTGCGAAACTTTAGGTGCATGCCGAGTTGGTAACAGAACTCGTAAATCCACTGTTGCAACTTTCTATAGTTGCCAATGACGAAACCTACGGGGAATACGCTCTCGCTGCGTAAGCAGCCTTAGCCCTTCCCTTCTGGTACCTTCGGGTCCAGCAATCATCAGGGGATGTCTGTAAACCCAAAGTGATTGTCATATAGAACAGAATCGCCGTGCAGTACGTTGTGGACGAAGCGGCTAAAACTTACACAACTCGCCCAATGCACCCTGCCCGTCGGGTCGCTGAGGGTTAACTTAATAGACACGGCTACGCATGTAGTACCGACAGCGGAGTACTGGCGGACGGGGGTTCAAATCCCCCCGGCTCCACCACTTCATCATCTAAAGACGTCCACGGACGTCTTTTTTTGTGCCTGAGATCCAGTGAAATCAAGGGTTTAAGCGCTACTGGGCGCTGGAGAGGTTTTTTGAGTTCCAGCCGTTTGGGTATTCCAAATGGTATTCCAAGCCATCCGGTGCTATTTTTTGGAATACCAAAACGGTGTCAGAGGTAGCTCTCATGCCTGCTCCAGCCCTTCGCCTTTCCGACCGCCAGCTCAAGGCAGTCAAGGCAAAAGACAAGGATTACGTCCTCAGCGATGGTGACGGCCTTCAGCTCCGAGTCAGGAGCAATGGCTCGATGTTGTGGAACTTCAACTACCGCGAGCCGGTAACCAAAAATCGTATCAATATGGGGCTGGGCACGTACCCAGAGCTCTCACTAGCGAACGCCAGGAAAAAAGTGGTGGAAGCGCGCGAGCTGCTTGCACAAGGCATTGATCCCAAGGTGCAACGCAATGCACAGGACGAAGCCAAACGAGCGGAGACGGAACATACGTTCGAGAACGTGGCCACCGCCTGGTTCGAGCTGAAGAAGGACTCCGTCACGCCGGCGTACGCCGAAGACATCTGGCGGTCGCTCACGCTGCATGTATTTCCAGACCTGAAAACAACGCCGCTCTCGAAAATCAGCGCACCGATGGTCATCGAACTGCTGCGCCCAATAGAAGCTAAAGGCAGTCTCGAGACAGTGAAGCGACTGAGCCAACGGCTCAATGAGATCATGACCTACGGGGTAAACTCCGGGCTGATTTTCGCTAACCCCCTCAGTGGCATTCGGGCGGTATTCAAGAAACCCAAGAAACAGAACATGGCCGCGCTACGACCCGATGAGCTTTCCGAGCTCATGATCGAAATCGCGAACGCCAGCATCAAGCGGATCACCCGCTGCCTGATCGAATGGCAACTGCACACTATGACCCGTCCTGCCGAAGCGGCTACCGCCCGATGGGTAGACATCGACTTTGACAAACGCATCTGGACCATCCCGCCGGAGCGCATGAAAAAGCGTCGCCCGCATACCATCCCGCTGACCGAACAGGCACTCGCGTTACTGGAGGCGCTCAAGCCCCACAGCGGCCACAGGGAATACGTGTTCCCGGCAGATAGAAATCCGCGCACCCACGCCAACAGCCAGACCGCCAACATGGCGTTGAAGCGCATGGGCTTCCAGGACCGCTTGGTCAGCCACGGCATGCGTTCAATGGCCAGCACCATCCTGAATGAGCATGGCTGGGATCCCGAGCTGATCGAGGTCGCCCTGGCGCATGTCGACAAGGACGAAGTTCGGAGCGCCTACAACCGGGCGGACTACATCGAACGCCGGCGGCCGATGATGGCTTGGTGGAGTGAGCATATCCAGAAGGCGGCAATGGGCAGCCTCTCGGCATCTGCGATCAATCAAATCAGGGACAGCAACGTCGTGCCGATACGGTGAGGCCCACCTAACGCGCTGGTGGCCGAAAATGACGCATCAGAGAAACGGGGACTTTCTCGAGCTCTCGTTTAGGCATGAATTGCAATCGTCTTTGCGAATACACTGTCGACCCGAAAATGCCTCAACATGATGGCTAGTAATGATCTGTCTGGATATCAACCAATGCCTTTGACTCTGCCCCAACTAGAGCGCCACTTGTTTAAGGCCGCCGACATTCTGCGCGGCAAGATGGATGCCTCCGAATTCAAGGAATACATCTTCGGGATGCTGTTCCTCAAGCGCTGCTCCGACATGTTCGATCAACGTCGCGAGGAAGTGATTCGCCTCGAGATGGAGGGCGGCAAGAGCAAGGTCCAGGCGCAAGTCTCTGCGGAGATTTCGCGCTGGTACAAAATAGAAGGCTCGTTCTGGGTGCCGCCGCAGTCGCGCTACGATTTTTTACTCAATGATGCGCACCAGAACGTGGGCGACTTCCTGAATAAGGCGCTGACCGGTATCGAGACAGCCAACACCAGCCTGTACGACGTACTAGAGCATATCGACTTCACGCGCAAGGTCGGCCAGAGCAAGATCTCCGACATCAAGCTGCGCCAGCTCATCACGCACTTTGGTGTGTTTCGCCTGCGCAACGAGGACTTCGAGTTCCCTGACTTGCTGGGTGCTGCTTACGAATACCTGATTGGCGAATTCGCCGATTCGGCGGGCAAAAAAGGTGGCGAGTTCTATACGCCGCGCTCGGTGGTGCGGATGATGGTGCGGCTCATCAAACCCGAGCTCAAACACGACATCTACGACCCCTGCTGTGGTTCCGGCGGCATGCTGATCGCTGCAAAGGAATACATCGACGAGCACGGCGAAGATGGTCGCAAGGCGAACCTGTTCGGCCAGGAGTTCAACGGCACAGTGTGGTCCATCGCCAAGATGAACATGCTGCTACACGGCATCAGCAACGCCGATCTGCAAAACGAGGACACCCTAGCCGAGCCCCAACACGTTGAGGGTGGCGAGTTGAAACACTTCGACCGCGTGCTCACCAATCCGCCGTTTTCCATCCACTGGGGTAATACCGAAAAGGATGCTGATGGCAAGCCCGCCTGGAAGCCCAAGTTTGAAACTGAGCGCTTCTCTTATGGCCAGGTGCCGCTGGGTGCCAAGAAGGCCGACATGATGTTCCTGCAACACATGCTGGCCGTCACGCGCGACGGTGGCATTGTGGCCACTGTTCTGCCCCACGGCGTACTGTTCCGGGGTGGTGAAGAAAGAATCATCAGAAAAGGCATCATTGAGGACGACTTGCTCGAAGCCGTCATCGGCGTCGCCCCCAATCTGTTCTACGGCACCGGTATTCCGGCCTGTATTCTGGTACTGCGCCAGAGGGTGCAGAAAGGTGCCAACCGCGTCAGCGGCAAACCCGCCGAACGTCGAGGCAAGGTATTGTTTATTAATGCCGACCGTGAACTCTTCGAAGGCCGGGCACAGAATTACCTGCTGCCGGAGCACATCGAAAAGATAGTCACCACCTTCGACGAGTTTCGTGCCATCGACGGTTTCTCGGCCATCGTCGACAACGCCACACTCAAGGCAAACGACTACAACCTCAACATTCGCCGCTATGCCGACAATTCCCCGCCGCCCGAACCACATGACGTGCGCGCCCATTTGGTCGGCGGCATCCCAAAGGCCGAAGTAGCCGACAAAGCAGGATTGTTCAGCGCCCACGGCCTGAATCCGATGGACCTGCTGGTGGAGCGTGAGGCCAAGTATCTCGACTTCGCTCCTGTGCTCGATAAACGACAGGCTCTCAAACCGACAATCGAAAGCAATGCCGGTCTGGTCGCAAAGGAAGCGGCCATCCGAACCGCCTTCGAGGAGTGGTGGCAAACCCACAGCGCACGCATCACGGCGCTATCCGGGCAAATGGACAACGCCGCCAGCCTGGTAGCTTTGCGCAACGAGCTGTTGGCCAGTTTCAGCCAAAGCCTGGAAACCGTCGGTCTGCTCAACCCCTTCCAAGTGCGCGGCATCGTTGCCGGCTTCTGGTACCAGACCAAGTACGACTTCCTAACCCTGATGGCACGCGGTGCAAAGGGCGTGGCCGACGCCTGGCGCACTAGCATCGTCACCGCGCTGGAAGATAAAGCCAGTAAAGAAAACCCCCTGGAGCACAAGCTGGTCAAGTTCCTGATGAGCGATTTCGTCGAGGCCATCACCGAACTGGAGGCCAGAAAGTCCGAGTTGGAAAGCCAAATCAAGGCCGCCAGCCCCAAGGATGCAGAAGGGGAAGATGGCGAAGCCGCTGAGGCTGCAGATGACGAAGCCGACGAAGAACGCGTCGTGGATGAGGCTCAGCTCAAAGCTTGGAGAAAGGACCTTACCTCCGTCAAAAAGCAACTCAAGTCCAAGAATGACAGCTTCAAACAGCACATCGGCGCCGCGGTTGAGGGGTTGACACCGGAAGCTGCCGACGCCCTGCTGCTGACCATTCTACACAACGATATGCAGGCCATTGTTGAGCGCTACATGGCTGCGCAGCGCAAACAGATCGTGACAGCGTACGAGAACTGGTGGGACAAGTATCGCGTGACGCTGACCGAGATCGAGGGCAAGCGTGATGAAGCTGCAAAGGCACTGCAAGGGTTCTTGAAGGAGTTGCAATATGTCTGAACCCGAACTAAACGTCGACATCCCAAACGAAGCAGATTGGCCGATACAATCGGTCGATAGCCTATGTAGTTTGATTTCGCGCGGAACGGCACCAGTCTACGTTGAATACAGCGAAGTCTTGGCGATCGGCCAGCGCTGTGTTGCTTCCACAGGATTTGCTCCCGACTTCGCACGTCCCCATTCGCACCGCGCAATGCGCAATGTGCTTCGACCAGAATCTGGTGATGTTCTTTTGAATTCGACGGGTACTGGGACTATTGGTCGATCCGTTGTTTTCAATGCACCCGGTACTTTTATTGTTGATGGGCACGTCACTGTGATGCGGCCACGTGCCGACATTGCTGATAGCCGGTGGCTGAACTCTGTGCTCCGCATGCCAGCACTTCAAAGACATCTAGAGCGGTTTTGCTTTGCAGGCTCAACCAATCAACTAGAGTTAAATCGCACTCCATTGCGTGTGAGTCGATTACCCACCCCCCATATCGATGACCAACGAGCGATGGGACTGGTTATAGATACCCTCGACACTGCCATTTACGAAACCGAGGCGATCATCGCCAAGCTCACGTCCGTCAAGCAAGGTCTGCTGCACGACCTTTTGACACGCGGCATAGCCGCCAACGGTGCCTTGCGCCCGCCCCAGTCAGAAGCACCGCATCTCTACAAAGAGTCGCAGTTGGGGTGGATCCCGAAGGATTGGGACGCAAAGAAAGTCAGTGAGATTGCAGACGTGAAATCGGGCTCAACTCCTTCCCGCGAGCAGGAAAATCGTTATTTCTCTGTCGTTGGTGTGCCATGGGTCAAGACGCAGGACTTGAACGAAGATCTGATTCGAGAAACTGACGAGAGCATAACGGTAACGGCTCTTAGGGAAACTTCTTGCAGCCTCTTGCCAGAAGGCACTGTTTTGGTCGCCATGTATGGGGGATGGGAGCAGATTGGGCGAACTGCTCTTCTGGCTATTGCTGCTGCTACAAACCAAGCGGTCAGTGCATTGACCTTCAAGTCTACCGAGGCCAGTCCCGAGTTCGCTCTGCGAGCTCTGCAGCACGGTCGACCGCGCTGGCAAAGGGTCGCAGCCAGTACCCGAAAAGACCCGAATATAACCAAGACAGACGTCCTTGCCTTTGATATTCCCTGGCCAAAACCCTATGAGCAACGCGAGATCGCTCGTAGGATGCGCACCTCACTGGATCGCTTGGAATACGAAGCAGATACTTTGAAAAAACTCAGACACCAAAAGTCCGCCCTTATGGACGACCTCCTCACCGGTCGAGTCCGCGTCACACCATTGCTGGCCGATGCCGCACAAGCAGAAGGGAATGCCTGATGGGATGGGAGCTCGATGACGTCGAAACACCATTCGTCGCCCAGTTACAGGCACTTGGTTGGACCTATAAGGCTGGCAGTCTCGACGATCCAACAATCACCGGCCGAAGCAGTTTTGCTGAGGTGATACAAGAGGGATTGCTGCGCGAGCAACTACGCGCGTTGAACCCAGGGGCGAATGATGCGCCTTGGCTGGACGATGCGCGGCTGTCGGAAGTCGTGGCAGCTATCACACGGCTGGGAACACACAAGCTGATAGAGGCCAATGAGAAAGCCACTGGGCTCCTGATCAAAGGCCTGACTGTGGAAGGGTTGCCGGGCTGGGACGGCGGACGGGGCCAGACGATTCGCTACATCGACTGGGATACCCCCGCCAACAACCGCTTCACGGTGATCAATCAATACCGCGTCGATTGCCCGCCCGGCTTCAATAGTGGCAAGGCCTTCATCGTTCCTGACCTGGTGCTACTGGTGAACGGCATCCCGCTGGTGGTAGTGGAGTGCAAGAGCCCGTCCGTCCCTGAGCCGCTGACCGAGGCGGTGGACCAACTGCGGCGCTACACCAACCAGCGCAAAGCTGCGCTTGAGGTGGACGACAATGAGGGCAACGAGGCGCTATTTGCCACCAACCAGATGCTGGTGGCGACCAGTTATGACGAGGCGCGCGTGGGGTGCGTGGGTGCAGCCTTTGAGCATTATGCTCAGTGGAAGACAGTGGTCGGCCCTGATGGCGCAGGTAGCGAGATTGAGGTGGCTCAGGCGCTAGGCAAGGCGGCTCTATCCGAGCAAGAGCGCTTGATCGCCGGATTGCTTTCGCCTTCGCATCTACTGGATGTTGTGAAGAACTTCATGTTGTTCATGCAGACAGGCGGCCAGACCATCAAAACGGTGTGCCGCTACCAGCAGTACCGGGCAGTAAACAGGGCAATTGCCCGCCTCAAGACCGGACAGACGCGGTTGCAGCACGGCGAACACGACAAGCGCGGCGGTATCATTTGGCACACCCAGGGTTCCGGCAAAAGTCTGACAATGGTGTTCCTGATTCGCAAGATGCGCACAGACGCGCGACTACGTCGCTTCAAGGTAGTCGTCGTCACCGACCGCAAAGACTTGCAGGGCCAGTTATCCGCGACCGCCACGCTGACCGGCGAAGTGGTGGACGTAGCAGAGAGCACTGCGGGCGTAAAGGCGCTGGCACGGCGCAAGGGCCCGGGGCTGATCTTTGCCACGATCCAGAAATACCGTGACCCAGATAGCACCGGTGATGCGCCGCTGACAGCGGACGATTTACCGAAAGTGGAAGAGTCCAAGGTCATCTACAAGGCTGACGAAAAATTTGAGGTGCTGAACGAAGACGATAGCATCCTTGTGCTGGTGGACGAGGCGCACCGCACCCAGGCTGGTGACCTTCAAGCCAACCTGCTGGCGGGCCTGCCCAACTGCGCGCGCATCGGCTTTACCGGCACTCCAATCATTATGGGTGACAAGAAGCGTACCCATGAGATCTTTGGCGAGTTCATTGACCGCTACACCATCAAGGAAGCCGAGGCCGACGGCGCTACGGTCCCGGTGCTCTACGAGGGCCGAACGGCCAATGGAGCGATCAAGGACGGCGCCAGCCTGGACGAACTGTTCGAAGATCTGTTCCGCCAGCACTCCCCGGAAGAGCTGGAGGCGATCAAGAAAAAGTACGCCACCAAAGGCCACATCTTTGATGCCCCGGCGCTGATCGCCGACAAGGCCCGCGATATCATTCGTCACTACGTGACCAACATCCTGCCCAACGGCTACAAGGCGCAGGTGGTGGCGTACAGCCGGTTGGCCGCGATTCGTTATTTTGAAGCGCTACGGTCAGCCCGCGATGAGTTATTGGCCGAGGCGCAGGTGCTCTCGCCCGAAGACAAGGTCCTGGATGACGAGGCCCTGTGTCAGCGTCCTTTGAGCGTGCAGGCGGTGGTACAGGCCTGGCGGTACCGTGACACGCTGGCGCGCATTGAATTCGCGCCCATCATTTCGGGCAGCAACAATGACGACCCTGCGTGGAAGCAGTGGACAGACGGCGCGGTGCATGAGCAACTGATCAAGCGCTTCAAGAAGCCGCTGTTCAATGCTAAGCCGGAGAAGATCGACCCGCTGGCCTTCCTTGTCGTGAAGTCGATGCTGCTCACCGGCTTTGATGCGCCAATCGAAGGCGTGATGTACCTCGACCGCCCGATCCGCGAGGCTGAGTTACTACAGGCGATTGCCCGCGTCAACCGTACCGGCTTCGGCAAGCGCTGCGGCATTGTGGTGGACTACTACGGCGTGGCACAGCATTTGAAGGAGGCGCTGGCAGCCTACGCTGATGAGGACGTGGACGGCGCGCTGGCTAGCCTAAAGGACGAAGTACCGGTGCTGCGCGACAGGCACCTGCGTGTAGTAGACCTGTTCCGCCAGCACGGTATCGAGTCGCTGGAGGACACTGAAGCCTGTGTTGAGGCATTGGGCAACGAGAGGTTGCGCGCCGAGTTCGTCGTTAAGCTCAAGGCTTTCTTGGGGTCACTGGACACGGTGCTGCCGCGACCGGAAGGGTTGCCTTATTCCGGAGACGCCAAGCGCCTAGCTTACATCCATGCCCGCGCCCGCAATCGCTACAAGGACACGCCGGTACTGGGCAAGGATGTGGGTGCCAAGGTTCGTAAGCTGATCGACGACCATGTGATCTCGCTGGGCATCGACCCAAAGATCCCGCCGATTCAGCTGACCGATGCCGAGTTTGATACACACCTTGCGCGTGCCGTAAACGACCGCGCCAAGGCTTCCGAGATGGAGCATGCGATTCGCTCGCACATCCGTAAGCACACCGATGAAGACCCGGTGCTGTACCGCAAGCTCTCCGAGCACTTGAACGACATTCTCAAAACACTAGGTGAAAAGTGGAACGAGGTGATCTCGCAACTGCAGAAGATTATCGACGAGTTGCGCACTGGCAAGGTGGGAAGTGCCGATACGCCGAGCGACTTACCCGAACACTACGCGCCGTTCCTCCGCACTGTCCTTGATGTCGTTTGTGCTGGCCAGACGCCAACTGCAGCCGAGTTGCTGCGCCTGAAGGATGTAACGGTTGAGCTGGTCGAATCTCTGGCTCAGGAACTGCAGAGCAACCGCAATATCTGGAGTCCGCACAAACGCGCCGCACAGGACGAGCTGAACGGCCAGTTATTCGACCAGCTAATGCGCCTTCGTCCGCCTCTGGTGGATGCGGACAAAGCCGGTGTGCTGGCTGACAAGCTGATGGAGCAGGCCCGCGCCAACCACGACAAGCTGGTGCAGGTGTAATCCGATGCTCGTATCTACGAGATCACCAGTACTCCAAGTGGACGACTTATTGTTCTCCATCCGACGCAGCGCACGTCGCAGAACGATGGAGATCACGGTAGAACGCAGTGGTAACTTGGTTCTGTCTGCTCCGCCGGAGGTTAGCGAAGCTCAGCTGCGCGAATTTGTCTTGGAGAAGCGCTTCTGGATCTACACCAAGATAGCTGAGAAGGAACGTTTGCAGCGCCAGATTCCGCACAAGGAGTTCGTCGGCGGCGAGGGTTTCCTGTACCTCGGGCGCAGCCACCGGCTGAAGGTGGTCGAGGAACAGAACGTGCCGCTGAAGCTTGCAGGTGGCCGCTTCTGTATACGCCGTGACGCCATACCCACCGCGCGCGCGCATTTCATTCGCTGGTACAGCGCACGTGCGAAGGCCTGGCTATCGGGCCGGGTGGCCGACTGCCAGTCGCGGATGGAGGTGCGACCGGCGGGCGTGAAGGTGCAGGACCTGGGTTATCGGTGGGGTTCCTGTGGCAAGGGCGACTGGCTGTACTTCCACTGGAAAGCGATCTTATTGCCGACACGTATCGCTGAATACGTAGTAGTACACGAGATGGCTCACTTGCACGAGCCGCACCATACTCCCGCGTTCTGGTTACGCGTGGAGCGCGCTATGCCTGATTTCGCGCAGCGAAAGACTTGGCTGGCCGAACACGGGATTGATGTCGAAGGGATCTGAGAACCATGGCGGACTATTTCACCAGTGACCACTTCAAACTGCTGAACAAGTGGAAGGGACAAAAGCGTGACGAATCAAACCCTGAGCAAAACCGGGCCTACGAAGATCTAAAAAAGGCCTATGAAGTAACAGAGGAGTGGGCGAACAGGCTCAAGGCCGAGTTGTTTCCTATGGGCCGCGTCGAGATTCGCAAGCGCCCTACCAACCAAGGCAATAATTTCGCTGGCTACAACTGGGCCAAACTCTACCCCTCGTCCGAAGCACCGAAGGAGTTGGCCTACACCGTAGGCATCGAAGCCAATGACGGCTTCGTGGTCAAGATCGATACCGTCGGACTGGACGAATTGGATGTGACGCGAAGAGCCTATCTAACGCTGCGTGGCGCCTATAACAACTCATCCCCCTTTGTCACCAAACTACCCGCAGCCGATGGTCTGGGAAAATCGTTGGACCAGCTCACTACTTGGAGCATTGAAGCCATTCGCAGCTTCAAGCTGCGCTACGACGAGGTGGTTGCCAAGCTGAGCCTCGGTAAGACACTGAGCGACGAGGACCTGCTTAAGCACTTCGACAGTAAACCTGCCTTCCAGACTTTCCGTGCCTCGTGGTCACCACAAGACAAAGCTCTGTTCTGTCGATTGGCGCGGGCTGTCCATACGGCAGGTCTGGACTGGTGGCACATGAATAAGGGCGTCCAAGTGCGGTTTGGCCGGAAGAATCCCGGAAGTGAGCGCGCGGTCGGTGTGCTTGGCGTCATTCGGGGCACACGGACGCGGAGGCTCTCATGGACGCGGGAGATGGGTGCGTTAACCAAGCTCAACCGCGAACCGCTGACCGAGGAATTAGTCTCAAAGATCGAAGCAGCCCTTTCTGCCGAGCGTGAATCACTCGACGACTGGCTGGTGCTTGAAACGGAGCGGCCGGGACTGTGGCCAGATCAACTGCGGGATGATCCAGTGGAGCAAGGTGATGATGCCGACGAAGACGAAACAGCCGACTCTGATGCAGTGAGGTTTCCCATCAACCGTATCTACTACGGCCCTCCCGGCACGGGGAAGACCTACGAGTTGTCGAAGCTGCTTAAGCGAGAGTATGAGCAGGCCATGACCTCCGTTTCCAAGGAAGAGTGGCAAAATCAATTTGTGGGCGCAAATGCAGTGGGCCTCACCTGGTGGGAGGCTGCTGCAGCGGCTCTCTACCATCTGGGCGGGAAAGCGAGCGTCGACACACTGCTCGATCACCCTTTCATGAAAGCTATTGCCGTCGCCAAGAGTGCGAACAAGAATGTACGAAACACCGTTTGGGGTGCCCTTCAGTACCACACGATTGAATCATCTGAAACTGTCAAGATGAGCAAACGGATGGCACCGGCTGTGTTTGACAAGCTACCGGATTCGTCCTGGATACTTGCTGGGGACTGGGAGGACGCAGCCGCCGACCTGAAAAGGCTCGTGGATGAGTACGATGCCGGCCCACCCTCAACCGAATACATCAAACGTTACAGCTTCGTCACCTTTCACCAATCCTATGGTTACGAAGAATTCGTAGAGGGGCTCCGACCGGTTCTCGACGGCGATACAGAGACCGGTGAAATCCATTACGAGATCCGCGCGGGGGCTTTCAAGGATCTGTGCCGGAAGGCACGATTGGCACCAGATCAGCAATTCGCGATGGTGATCGACGAGATCAACCGAGGCAACATCAGCAAGATCTTCGGCGAGCTGATCACCCTGATCGAAGCTGATAAGCGCGAAGGAGCTGTAAACGCCATTTCAGTGACGTTGCCGTATTCCGGCGAAAGTTTTTCGGTGCCAGCCAACATCGACATTATCGGCACAATGAACACGGCAGACCGATCGCTTGCGTTGCTGGATACCGCGCTGCGCCGTCGATTCGAATTTGTGCCGGTGATGCCGGACGCTCGCGATGAGCCGGGTGCACCGCTCGCAGGCCTGCGGGTCAGCATGGGCGAACAGCTGGTAGATGTGCCTCGCATGCTTGATGCCATAAACCAGCGCGTTGAGATGCTCTACGATCGCGACCATTGTATCGGCCACGCATACTTCACACCGTTGGCGCAGGTTCCTGATGGGGATGAACGATTTGTAGCATTGCAACAGGTGTTCAGTACTCGCATTTTGCCCCTACTCGAAGAGTACTTTTTTGAAGACTGGCAAAAGATCCGTCTTGTATTGGCGGACAACCAGAAATCCCCCGCCGCACGTTTTGTTGTTGAGGGGCAAGATCAGGAGGACGATTTGGCTCGACTGTTCGGCAGCGACCATGGCATGGACAGCTACTCCACTAAGCGCCACTACGCTGTGCAGGAGGCTGCGTTCTCAAATCCGGATGCCTACATCGGCATCTACCTGACGTTGTCGACTTGAATGGTGAGCGGCATCACGATCTACGAATTTGACGTGCTGACAGCAGCGACGTCGAGTGATGCGCATTCCGAGGTCTTGCACACGGTCCCGGACAAGGTCTACGGATGGCTCGAACGCCAGTGCCTGCGGGCAGCCAACGAAAGTGGTTCTCAATGGCTGCGTCTGACTCAGCGGCGTGGTTATCGTGTCGTTCAGGTCACCAGTTTTGTCGGAGTGATCCGCGCACCGGACGGTTACCAGATCGAAGTGCTACCCAAGGTCGGCAAAGCGATAGGCGGCGGCGCAATGGAGGCGCGTCAGCTTCTAATTGAGATGCTCTGCTGTCTTCAAGGCTTCCGCCACGTTCAAACCGACAGCGCCAAGCTCTCGGCGACACGAATGCCCTTGCTGGAAGTTTTTATTGCCGAGTTTCTGCGCGCGGTCGAGCACATCGTCAAACGAGGATTGCGCAGCAACTACTCCTGTCGGCAGGACAACCTATTTGCACTTCGCGGCAAGCTGATGATGGCATCGCATCTGCGGCAAAACCTATATCGGGCAGACCGTTTTTTCACAGAGCACGACGAGTTTTCGATCGATCGCCCGGAAAACCGCTTGCTGCACACCGCATTGCGACGAGTACTAATGCTGTCGGCGTCTCAGGCTCATCAGCAACTGGCCTGTGAGTTAGAGTTCGTATTTGCAGAGGTCCCGATTTCAATACAGCCACGGATCGATTTCCAGCGAGTGCGGCTCGACCGGGGAATGGGCTACTACAGTGATGCGCTGGCTTGGGCGAGGTTGATTCTAGAGGAGCAGTCGCCCTTGACTGGCAGCGGCGGTCACAATGCTCCATCACTGCTGTTTCCAATGGAGGCAGTGTTCGAAGCGTTCGTCTCCAAGCATCTCGCGAAACAACTGACGCGGCCGCTTGTCCTAAAAACCCAAGCACGCAGTCATCACCTGGTTCGACATCGAGAGCAGAACTGGTTTTGTCTAAAGCCAGACCTGTTGATTCGGGATACCAACAAGGATCTGCTGGTTCTCGACACAAAGTGGAAACTGTTGGATGGACTGAAGGCGAATGGCACGAACAAGTACGGCCTCGTGCAAGGCGATTTCTACCAATTACAGGCCTACGGACAGAGCTATCTTAATGGAACGGGGGATGTGGTGCTGATTTACCCTAAGACGGCCGCATTCGACCGGCCGCTTTCAGTATTCGAGTTCCCCAAGATAGACGGTCTGCGGCTGTGGGTACTACCCTTTTGCCTGAAGTCACGCCAGCTTTTGGTTCCGGGCGGTGCTCCGTTTACTGCAGTTTTCAAGGGCACGCAGAGGGAAATTACTTCCGGAGTTGAGCTGCCGACATTTGACTGACAACTGTTCCACTCGTAGTTCGCCAGAGCAGCAATAGCCAGACCGCCAACATGGCCTTGAAACGCATGGGCTTCGAGGGCCGATTGGTCAGCCGCGGCATGCGCTCCATGGCCAGCACCATCCTGAACGAGCATGGGTGGGATCCGGAGCTGATCGAAGTCGCGCTGGCGCATGTCGACAAGGACGAAGTCCGAAGCGCTTACAACCGAGCGGATTACATCGAACGCCGGCGTCCGATGATGGCTTAGTGGAGTGAGCACATCCAAAAAGCAGCAATGGGCAGTCTGTCGGTAGCTGCCATCAATGACACCAGGAACTGCAATGTCGTGCCGATACGGTAAGCGCTCACCGAACGCCGCAGGTAACCGAAAATGACTCCCCAGGTGGAGTGATGGTTGATTTGGCGACAGTCGCGACACCGGCGACAACCCGCGTAATACCTGGTTTGCAGCATGGCGACAGAAGTGGCGACTGTCGCCGTTGCAAACCTCTCTCTTGGGGCTTTCTCGGCCAAGCCCACGCGAGCGGGAAGGCTCCGCATTCCCACTCGCATGGGCTCACATTAAAAACCGACGAACGACCACCCTGCCATGGAAAGCCACCGGCATCCAAGGTCTTCCAGCGCTACCGATTAGCGCAACAGCCGCCCCCCAAAATACTGTTGACCGCGAGCAGAACGAGCGCTAAACCAGAACTGTACAAGCGCTGTCCTCGACAGCACCCAGGTAGCCAGAACCTTTGAGGCTACGCCACATTGTGGTGGTTCTCCCCAAGTGCGATTAGCATCCGGCGGCTCGCACGGTCACAGCGATGTGATGGATGCCACTTCTTCCAGAATGCCCACTGCGGTAGCTCATGCCCCTCCTGGCTGCTCTGCAGCAATTTATCCGCTTGGCCATTTCTTGCGCCAAGTTTTTTCCCGTCTCTTTGCCCCCTAAAGAGACGGGCGCCCCTACCACTGCTGCAGCCCTGCTCGCACGGGTCTTTGCGGCTTTCCCCCTCGTGACAATCGGCGTGACAAACACCGAATGCTCACTCGCCACAGCGATGCCGATGACGGTGCCGCAGCCCACGGAATGGACTGCACCTGACTGACAGTCAGGCATGTCCCAGTCATCAAATCACTGCCTTCACACGACTCAGGATCTCGCGGCGCTGGTTTCGTCAGCCAGTGCAGCCTCCACCCGCCCACCGCTATCGGTGTTCAGGAGGCCGGATCATGAGATGCCCAAGCTCCCGGTCGTAAGGAGCCGTCAGTCCCGCGTGAGTGGACAAACCTCACAGGTCGCAGGGGCCTTGATCCCTGATAACACTCAACAACCGTGGCGGGATGAGTGAGGACGAAGTCGATAATCTCAGGAGAATAGCGATGCAACTGTGCGAAGCGTTCGAGCCACCACAACCATTGCTGGAATGCCAGCAGGCGCCACTGCCCTACCCGGTCGAAGCACTCGGAGAACTGTTGGGCCCTGCGGTCGAACGACTGGCCGAGGTGATCGGCGTGCCTTGCGCCATGGCGGCGCAATCGGTGCTGGCCACTGCCGCCCTGGTGAGCCAGGGTCATGCCAATGTCCAACTCGACGGCCGAACCTATCCGCTGTCCCTCTACCTACTGACGGTGGCGTCCTCGGGTGATCGCAAAAGCGCGGTGGACCACCTGGCACTGAAGGCCGCGCGCGACTGGGAACGACAGCAGTGGACCCTGTATGCGGAAAAGCTCAAAGCTTATCGCGTAGCCACCAGCATCATTACCAAACCCAAAACCTCAAAGAAACACGCGGAGGCGGAAGACAGTGAGCTATCCGAGCCGGTACCGCCGAGACTGATCATTGCCGAACCCACCATTGAGGCTCTGGTCAAAAGCCTGTGCCATGGTTTGCCCAGCATGGGCTTGTTCAATGATGAAGGTGGCCAGTTCTTGGGCAGCAGCACCATGAGCAAAGAGAACCTGCTCAAGGCGATCACCACCTTGTCGACACTGTGGGATGGTAGCCCGATCGACCGGGCGCGTTCCATGGCCGGAGAAAGCCTGCGCGCCTATGACCGCCGCCTCAGTCTGCATCTGATGCTGCAGCCCTACCTGGCCAACCAACTGTTCAAAGACCCGGTGATCAATGGCCAAGGCATCCTCGGCCGTTGCCTGATCAGTTGGCCCGAGCGCCTGGCTGGCCAGCGACTCTACAAGGCAATCGACCTGACCCGAGATGCCAAAGTCCAGGGCTACCAACAGCGGATCACCGCCCTGCTGCAAAAGCCCTGGTCACTTCACCAGGATGGCTCACTCAATCCCGCCACGCTCGAGCTGACCGCCCGTGCCCGTCGTGCCTGGATTGATATTCACGACACCATCGAGTGCCAGTCTGGCGAGTTCGGCGAGCTAGCCGGCGTCCAGCCTTTCGCGGGCAAAGCCCCGGCGAATGTGCTGCGCATCGCGGGCGTGCTGGCCATGGTTGAAGAGGCCAGTCAGTTGGATGAAGCACACATCCAGCGCGCCTCCACGTTGATGGATTACTACCTGGCCGAGATCCAGCGCCTGACCGAACAGGAGCCAGTCAATAGCCGACGCGAAGAGGCGGATCGGCTGTTGCGCTGGCTGGTGCAGAAAGGCTGGACCCACTTCAGCATCCGAGACGTCAATCGCAACGGCCCTCGTTTTGCCCGTAAGAGCGCTGACCATACCGCCTCTTTATTGGTCGTACTGATCACTCATCGCTGGCTGAGCAGTCGCGATGGAAGAACCTTCGAGGTACGCCATGTTCCGCCTCAATGACGCGGTGCGCCGCTACCAAGCGCAACATCAACCTCAGCCAGAATCGCGGCGTGTCGCCACCTCTGTCGCCACCCTGTCGCCGCGCCCCAGGCCAGAAACGACTCGGGTTGTCGCCACTGTCGCCGATGTCGCCACACCACCACTTGATCCTGCCTACCTCGTCCTGCTGATTGAGCAACTGCGTGAGGAAGGGGCACTGCTGCAACACCACGAGAACACCCTCCTGATCCGCCCAACACACTGGCAGCAGGTAGACAGGCTCAGCCTCCACTGGAAAGCCTTACTGCTCTTTTTGCAAAAAAACGAAGACGGTGATGATGATGGCCTTGGTCGGTCGGCGTGATGGTCGCAACTTCGGCTACGGTCGTCAGCTGAGCTACGCCGGCCCACAAGCGCTCAAGGATCTGTTTGCCGGCGGCCACTTCGCCACGGTCAAAGCGCACAGCGATCGCTGGCAAGCGTTCGTGCGTTGGTGTCGGTCAGAGCACGGCCCCGGTTACAACGATGCGCGCCAGATCGATCGACGGACGCTGCAAGACTACGCCGCGTATCTGCGCCAGCAGATCCAGCAAGGTGAACTCTGCATCGCGACCGCGCAGAACCGCCTGAGCAGCGTCAACCGCACCCTCGCTGCGCTGCGCGGTGATCAGGACGTGAGGATCGCCAGTCCGAGCCAGGCGTTAGGACTGCAGCGCTCGAGCGTACGCACCCGCGCGCCGGATGGCCAAGACCACCAACAGGTGCGGCGAGTGATTGAGGCGCTTGGCGAACAGCAACACGAGCGGGTGGCAGCGATTGTCCTGTTGGCCCGAACAACCGGTATGCGCCTGCGCGAAGCGATCCTGGCTGAGCTGCCACGACTGCAACGCGAAGCCGAACACTTAGGCCGCATCAACATCCAGGACGGCACCAAAGGCGGTCGCTCAGGGGCTTCCGCGCCGCGATGGGTTGTGGCCAATGCAGCGGTGAAGGCGGCACTGCAGTTGGCTCGTCATGCGTCGCCGCCCCATAGCCGCAACTTGCTGGCCCGAGACGAAAGCTACGCCGCGTTCCTGCAACAGACCGTGCTCCCCGCCCGCGAAACGCTGCATGAACACGGGCTGAAGGGCTTTCATGAACTGCGAGCAGCCTACGCCTGCGAGCGTTACGAACAGCTCACTGGCCATGCCGCACCGGTCAACGGCGGCCACTGCTATTGCATTGACCGCGACCTTGATCAACAGGCGCGCCAACAGATCAGCCTTGAGCTCGGGCATAACCGGATCGATGTGGTTTCGGCCTACATTGGAGGTCGTGCGTGAGCAAGCCCTTCGGTATGGCGCTGTTCCTGAGCGGCGTACTGACTGGTTCGAATGCCACGCAGCAACGACACCTACGGCAAGCCCGAATCATGCAAGCGGCCATTCAGCAGCGATGGCAGCGAGACAATCCCTGGACCTGGCAGCTCAAGCATGTGCGCTGGTTTCTCACTCAGCACCTGAGAGATCACTCCGACGCCACCCGGTATTACTATCGGCTCACCGCTCTATTGGTCTGGAAGCGATTAGGGAATGACCGGCAATTGCTGATTGGTAGCTCGACTAGTCGTAGGTAGGCAGCCCCCCAGTCTCACTTGCCCACCTTCATCTATCTCAGCGTGGATATTCTCTTGCGGATAAACCTGCTCGAAAAACACCGCCGCAATGGCAAAAAACAACCCAAACTGGTTAGTCGTGACAGGCCGAAAACGACCGAGGCTGTGTAAAAACGCAGACACCGTTTTGAAGTGTGCGTTGCTACGTAAAATTTGCCAGCGTTTAGTTGGTCAGCAGCTCCAAAATTTGCATAGCATCGCGTTTTTCGTTGCGATCCTGACTGCCAAACTCGCTCTAAAACGTTTTCACACAGCCTGGGCCAAAAGCAGTCGTTCACGCCATAGCGATAAGCACCATTTCAGATCATCGCCAGTGTTTCCTTAAACAGGCGTTTGGGAATAGTGCCCCGCATCTCCAGCATTGCCTTGTGGGTGCGGCATTTCACTAGCTTTCTCCCGCAGTTGCAGGGGCAGCGCTGTTTATTCGCTCGGCGCTTTTTCAGCGTCAGTGTATGTAGGTATCGCGTCAATGCCTCTCTGGATGAACAGCCAAACAACTTGAGGTAGTCGTCGATAAGCCCATTGACGCCGTGGGCAAGTTCGCCAAATTGGAAGCGCTGATGCCCTGCCTCTGCTAGCGATATGGAGTAGAGGAACGGGACAACACACCGCTCTACAAAATCAGTTAGTGAAAAGTTTTTGCCCAGAATTTTGTGGAGCCTGATCGGCGCACCAAGACAGAGTGAGCCGTCCGGATTGACATGGTGATTGCCGTCCGGGGGAATTCTCCCGTCTGTCTCATACACCAATGGCAGTTGCTCTTTGTAGTGCCGTGAGATTTTGATGTGCAACTGAAAGGCGTCTTCAACCGTAGGTGCCCCTTCGCTTGAGGCAGAGAGTCTGAATCGCCCCTTAATGTGTACACAGCCGTCCAGGGACGGCTTGAGGGCCATCCCAGGTTGGGCATTAAGGAAGAGATCGATATCGTTCCGTAACGGCAACTTAATTTTGACTCCACGGGCTAGGTGCATTTTGTGGGATGTGCACATGAGGGGCCTGGAAGGCGACCGCCGTTACCTGTAGGCCAACTTTGGTCTCGAGTGCTGCGGCGGAGTAATTGACGTCCAACTTCTCGTTGAGCTGTTCAGACAAGTCAGTGCCGTTTACGAAATCTCCTAGGCGTGGAATGTCGATGGATGCCTGGCGCACCCAGTCGTTGAAATTCTCCTTGAGGCGCAGCCGGCGCCCCTCATCTGTCTGCCAGCGATCAGCGAAATTCTCGTTCGGGTTAGCGGGGTTCGGAACTTCGTTTGAGTTCGAGGCGCGGAATTCGCTAAGACCTCTAAGCACCTGCTCCATTGCCCCTGCGAGGGTGGGTCTGCCGGTGTAGCCGCGAGCGGCAATTGTTGTGATGATGATCGAGATTGGCTTCGAATCAGGCTCGTCTTTGAACATCAAGTCGCGATGGCGCTTGAGCAACTGAATGCAACGTTGGAGATGTGTTTTGCGGCGGTACAGTGGTACCTCGTCTACCTGAGCACGAGCTTCAGCCAGGTTCAGCAAACCTTCCGCGCGTTGCCGAGACTTGAACCACTCGATATAGCCCTCTGGGTTGCTGATGTGCCAGCCACCATCCTTCATCCGATAATTGGGCAAGCGGTCGTCGGTGATGTTCACTGAGTCGTCGGCCACTGTGCTGGCCAGGGCTTTGTCCAGCCCTCGACTTTCTAAGATAGAAGTCAGCTGCTGCTTGACGTTGAAGTCGGTAGGAATGCAGGGCACAACATCCATATGGAAACTCAATTCGTCGCGGTACTCGAGCCGCCAGCAGCGGTGCTTCTCCTCCAAGGGGTTAGAAATACGGCGAGCTTCCCGATAGCTTTCAAGCTCTTTCCCCACCAGCTGTTTGAGGTCGTGCTGGCTGTGGGTTGCTTTACTCACCCCCGTACGCAGCTTGCACGCCAAGTCGAGATCGTAGCTTTCCCCTTCGAGCAAGGGCCGGATGGCTGTGCCTAAAGCGAACGAGCCTTGGGCAAAAACATGCGGGTCGTTGGCTTCAATCGTGGATTCGGGGCGCCCGAACCATTCCCCCAGATCCTTGTAGCGATTGATAGCCTTTTCGTAAGCGCTGTCGGGAAGCTCAAGGGCATCTACGGCCAGTTTGAGCGTTTTCTCGTAGCTGTCGGCAGTCATGCTCTATCTCCATCAAAGATCAGAAATACTGTGGTTTTTCCTCCAGGTATCTACGAATATCGCTCATAGTGGCCCCGTGATGCCAGATGTTGGGGGCGTTTACAGTATTTCAAGAGGGAGATGGGTAATGAATGATTGGATGGCCTTGTGGCACAAGCTTATCGATTGGTACACCAGGCCAAAAACGCTGGCCGTGAAGTTGATCAGCGCTGGTGTCGCGCTCATAGGTATCTCGGCCTTGGGAAACTTTGCAGGCGACATGCTTTTTAAGAGCCAGGAAATAGAGCTGCGTGTTAGTGGCTCGACAACCGGGGGCCTGCCTAATGCTTGGCTTTACGGTATAGGTGCTTTGGGGCTTCTACTGGTAGTGCTTGGCTTAATTCTGGCTTGGCAAGATCGAAAGCAAATGCAGCGCAAGTGCGTCATCGTGATGGAGCACCGAGGTCTGTTTCCGATAGACACCCCACTGGCTAGCTCGTTGCCGTCGACGGATGTAGGCAGAAGAGAAGAGCTCATCGTCGACGTGCGGGAGGGAATTGAAGACGGCAAGCTCACACGACCTGACATTGCGCTACAAAAAATCGTCGATTCAAGGGGGGATTTAAAGCGTCGTCTAGAGCGTGAAAGTCCGGAAGATGTGGTGCTGGTCTACGGCGGCTTGAACGCAGTGCCTCTGACCTTCCTCGCAGGCTTATTGCTCGATGATGAAAGCCACATCAAGGTTTTCGATTGGGATCGAAAGCCACCGGGGCATTGGAAAGAGATCGCTATTGGTGGTGACGATCAGAAACGATTCGAAGTAGACCAGCGATCCGAGGGAAATCAGGGAGAGGCGATTTTGGCTTTGTCCGTGTCTTACCAGGTGGAGCTCGCCGCGATCCGGAAAACATTCGGAGATTTGCCTCTAACTCATCTGAGAATGCGCGAGCTATCGTCAGATTCGCATTGGTCAAGCGAGAAGCAGGCTTCGTTGGCCATGCAGTTCTTCGAAGAGCTCAAGAGGCTAGCTGCCTGCGGTTTCAGTCGTATTCACCTGATCATCGCCGCCCCAAATAGTGTCGTCTTCCAGCTGGGGCGAATTTACGACAGGCGCAATCTACCACCAGCGATAGTTCACCAGTTCGAGCGTACTTCATCGCCTGCATACCCATGGGGTATTGAGTTGCCAAGCCATGGGGTAACTGCGCCCCAACTCGTCTACCGGTCGCGGGCAACTACCGCTACGGAACAGCAGACGTGAAGCAGCTAGCTTCTATCTAATTGTCGCGATACGACAAACCAAGCTACCACTTCAGGACTATTGGAGTCGTTGGCGAGTGGCTGCAATGGGGTCGATAGCTGCCCTTCAGGTCAGGCAGCTATCGGCCCAGGCTGTGTGAAAACGTTTTAGAGCGAGTTTGGCAGTCAGGATCGCAACGAAAAACGCGATTCTATGCAAATTTTGGAGCTGCTGACCAACTAAACGCTGGCAAATTTTACGTAGCAACGCACACTTCAAAACGGTGTCTGCGTTTTTACACAGCCTCGGCCAGAAGGGGACGGTCGTGAACGTCTACGTTTACCGCAGACCACCGCCCACCGCTGAAATAGTCGATTCGCTTCACTCGCAGAGCTATTCTGCTTGATGGCATACTGATGTGCAAAACTGATAAAGAAAAGCTCATCTTATGGACTTTACTGAGGCCTTTATAGAACAAGGGGTGATTCAATTCGACAAACCAAAATACCGAGAGCGCAACGTCATCGAGTGCCTGTTGGCTGGCGGATGGCGCAATCGCAGTCTAGTCCCTTTGTTTCTATCAGGCTCGATATTTGTGGGAACCGGCTAATTTTGCGCTTAGGTGATGTGTTGCTTGGGTATTTTTTCGTGAGGGCTTCGTTTTTGGAGTGAATGTTTTGAATTCAAATACTTCGTTATTGGAAGAGATCGTCGTGAATCTCGGTGGGGATGATGACTTTATCGGGAATACTGTCCCGCTATCGACTGAGGATGAAATGCTTATAGGGCGGTTTGTACAGCAGTATTGCTGGGCGGATTTTAATGCTCGACGCGCCGTGAATTACCTTAGGCAGATTAACAGTGGGGATGCACGTAATTTTTCAGGAAATTTAAATGATACGGATGTGCTCACGCATCTGGCTTCTGAGGCAGCGTCTCTGAAGAATTTGCCAGCTGTCAAAAGTGGTTTGGTTGCATCAGCAAAAACGCTAGAGATGCACCGCGACTTGCGCCACCATTTCGCTCACTGGGCTGGCCGCCGGGCGAAACATCACAATGCCTTTGTGCTCCTGACCACTAATGCGCCTCAAGCTAAGAAGAAAGGGATAACTGCTTTGGAAGTCGGCATGTTGGGATTCGTCGTACTTTCTATTCATGATCTTGAACGGGAGATGGTAAATCTTATTTCTCATAATGAATACTTGGCGCAGGCTGTTAATTTTTTAGGTAACTACGCAAGAGATCCTGCGTCAGTATTATGATCTGGAGTTGCCAGGGCGGGGTTGCATGACTTTAAATTAATGGATTTTATGGTGGATTTAGCTTCCTTGTTTGCAAGGCTCAGGGTTTAGCGCTAAGTTCATGGATTATGGAGTTTCTTAGATGGCAAGTGCTGAGATTAAAAATACTCTTTGCCCCTATCTTGTCAAGCCGCTGACAGAGATTGAGCAAGTTAATAGGGAGCATGTGCTACCAGTAGGGATTGGTGCTCCAGAGTCATTTTATGTAGAGGCAGCTTTATCAGAAAATAGTCGCCTTAATGATCTGGTTGACGCTCCAATGATAAATGATCCAATTATTAAAATGTTTTGCATGATGGCCGATATTAACGGACGGTCTGGAGGCAAGGCTGCTACGATGCATGGAGAAACGGAGATCGGAGGTCGATTCACTGCAAATGTCACCAAAGAATCTATCGATTTTAAATATAGTAAGCCTGTTGAAAAAGATAAGGCTACCGGAAAAATTTTGGTAAAAGGCTTTGGTGAAGAGGTTTTTGGCGAGGCGGCTAAAATTGCCAAAAATATGGCTGGCAAGGGGAGGGAGATAAAAGATGATATAACTATGTTTATTCACAGTAAAGAGCGTCTGGATATGTCCCTTTATAGCGACTTTATGTTGATTATTCGTGAGGCAATCAAAGCAGCTTATCTGTTTACTGTGAAAGTGTATGGGGATATCGCAATCACTTCAAAGAGTGGCGCTGTATTTAGGGCCGCCTTTGAGGCTCGTAATGAAGAGAAACTAAAATCATCAGGGCTGTATTGGCAGAATCTTCCGGCCGATCATTACGAGCCTACTGTAAAGCTTGCTGTGAAGCATCATATGTTTGTTACAAGCTTGAAAGAAGATATGATGTATACTCAGGTGGTCCTGTTTGGCGGATTGTCTTTTATTTTTTGGACTCCGCGGGATGATATAGAGTTCGAGCATGATGGTTGTGGGCGACTGATTGATGCATCCAAACGATGCTTTATTGATAGGCCGGAGGATTGAAGTTGTATGCCATTTGGCTTGGGCGTCTAACTATTGAAATCCTGGCAGCGCCCCGTGCGACCTGAGTTTAGGCCGAACGGGCAGACTAATAAAAATGCTTACCGATAATCCGGGTTCCGCCGTCAACTGGGATGCTCTTTGTGAGCTTGTTGAATCTTCTGATCCCTTTTGAATACTGCTAAAAGAAGCCCTTAATATTTAAAGTACTTGTTTGTAGAGTCTAAGATTTTTTCAAACTGGTTTTTTATGATGGTGAGGTACCCAAATATTACGGATTTGTCTCTACCTTTCGTGCTAGGGGCTCTCAGGCCCTAGTGATGATCCCCAGGACTTGTTGTGAGCAATTACTCAGCTAACACCGTCAGAGCTGCGCGCCAACAGTGCATCAGCGCGTTTTTACACACTCTGAGCCGAAAGCCGCCGGTCGCGAACGGCAGCGATCGGCGGATTGTGTTGAAAAAGTCGGTCCTTCCAGATTGCTCGCGTACTGACTGCTGAAAACGCCTTTTTTGCGCGCAGCTACGCGAAATCCGAGCCCGGAATCCTCTGCTCAAAGTAAAGATTTCAATCTCAAGCGCGTACTTTTCTGTTGTGGAAACCATGGCCGACTGTTTTCAACAGAATCGGCGAAAAGCAGTCGTTCGAGATGTCTACGAAGCCAGGCCAATTCATACCGTTGGCAAGTTGGCTTGCCGGACCAGCACAGTCGTAAAGTGACGGCCGTCGCGTTAAAGACTAAAGAAGGATAAGAGTCAGACACTGAGGGACCTCACATGGAAAATGGGTGGGCCATGCTTTTGAATTATTGTCTGACCCCTGTTTTCCCTCAGGGGTGTAGTTTGCATGCATGCTCCGGGCATAACTGGCTGACTTGGACACCCATATTATTGATTTCTTCTATGTTTTCATCCCAGTCACTATCAAGAGCGTTAACCACTATAGCGCCTGAAACAAGTGCTACAGCTAAGAACTTTCGATCTGAAGGATCCATAGTATTTATGGGAAGTTCATCGAACCCTCTTTCTTGAACGTCATTAGGTGTTATGTTGACTCTTAAAACTCGCTGCGGGTAATATTGGTGATCATGTAGATATTTGAAGAACTCATCACCGACCTCAGGCTGCCCACTATAGTTTAGGTACTTCGCATATTCCTCAAGCATTAGTCCTAGCTCGTCTATTGCAATCAACTCTTTTCGAGCAACGACATCACTTAAAAAAACAACGCACGCGAGTTGACACTCTAAACTCGAATGTGTATTTTTTCCGTTTGCAGATATAGCAACATTAGTTTCAATTACTTTCATTTTTTTGCCAGCGCAATTTTTCTTTTAAGTGCTGCAGTTCTGGTGGCAGAAATCTCACCCATTTCGTCACCGAAAAAGTTATCTGGCCAGTTTTTTATGTCACCAAATTCAGTAAGCTCAAGCTCGGAAATAGTAGATTCACCGCGAACTTGGTCACAGAAGAATAACTTTATATCCTGTGATTCTGCCGTTTGCTCAGCAACTCTCCGCTGGAGGCGCCTTAAAATATGTTCGCTGTGGCTTTCTAGTATTACTTGCAATTTTCTCGTTTTTGAAACGGTGAGTATTAGGTCAGCAAAGCGGCTCTGGACAGACGGATGCAGATGAATTTCAGGTTGCTCCATAATAACTATGCTGCCTTCAGGCACATAGTAGAGCAACACAAGTGCTGGTAGAACTTGCGATACACCGAAGCCAACATCTGTAAGAAGAGCAGGAGCGCTGTACTTATCTTTTTTGACGTAAGCCCGATAAAGATTTGATCCTTCACCAATTTCAGAAATTTCAAACTCGTGTATCAGACCAAGTTCTTTTAGCCAATATGCAATCATCTCTTGAAAGCTTTTGTAATGTGTTCTGCCCCCAAGATTTCTTACCTCATTTCTAATAGTTGCCGAAAGCAGGGCGGCAACTGTGAGTTCCCCTTTTTTACCTACATCTAATGGGCTCGCGCCTGACCAAGAGTAATCGCGCTTTGGTGGTTCCCTTAGAGGGCCGAGATAATATAAATTATCCATAAAGGCTTCATATTCCGTCTCAAACAAGCTTAAGAAGTCGGAGTTTTGAAAATACGTTTTTGCTTGATCGGGAAACAGGTGTGTCTTCACTGGACCAGGAAGTGACCAAGCTCTGGCTTTTACTCTTTTAAATCGAAATTTTTCTTGCTCTTCATCTGTTCCAGCAATTAGTTCAAACTCGGTTGCCCCCTTTTTTTTAGGCCGCATGAAAAATGAATAGTCACCAAATACATATTCTAAGTACGTACAAAATACTTGTTTATTTTTTAAGTGCGCCTCGCTCCACATTGCAAGGTTGTTGTCCGACGCCAAAACATCAGTTCTCTTTCCGAGCGGGTCACTAATTGTTCTTTTTTTAGGCAGAGACCATTCTAAATACCACTCTATTACTTGTTGAACGTCATGTTTAAAAACAACATCCTGGAAGCTACCTAAGTTTATGTATTGCTCTGGGCCTCCGAAGTCTAGAACAAGGCCTCTGTCGGTAGCATTTTTGGTTTGTTTCAGGAGTAGTAAAAATTGCAACAAGCTACTCTTCCCAGAACTATTGGTTCCAAAAAGCCCAGTTACGTTGCCAAATACTATATTCAAGTCTTTCCATGACTTAAAATTTTTTACGCTTAGGTGCTTAAGCATATTTTCTCCGCGAATTTTATGGAGCTCATTTCTACACATCGTAACGTCAAGAGTTCTAAAAAACACCTTAATTTCTCTAGCTCTAACCCGGAGCTTTTTAGTATCAGTTACCGAAATCCCGGTGTGGATGGGATGCCCAGGTTAGGGGGACGCACAAAAATTGAAGCGGCCGCGGTGGTTCGCGCGTGGAAAACGTATTTGAATCACCACTGGTTATTTTCTAGGCGTCTTCGAATGACTACTTCTGGCCGTTCTCTGCCAGTCGCGTGAGACAGAAAGCGACCCAATATAGATAGTCCGTGTCGAACGCAACAAACCGTCGGGATGAATTACTCCCCGGATTGCAAGCGCTCGATAGCTTCGAGAAGCTGGCCGTCGAAGTACTCGGTTTCATCTCGTTCCTGGTCTTTCATGCGGCGCTTAGCCTCGATGAGCAGGTGTTTGGTCGCGATGTTCTGATTCAAAAAAGTAGCGACTATAAGATCATTCAAACTCTCTAGAGGTGTGTCCCATGCCTCCCTGCAACGCTGAATTAGTCCTGTGGGGGCATCCCCACTCCATGGACCTAAAATATCCGAGACTGCCAGGGTTGGAGGTCATGAGCCTGCCTTTGAGAGAAATTGAAGGGCTGGTAATTTCGCACGCTTGGGAGATTGATGAATAGCGAAATCGAATGCCCGCTTTTGGCCGATTGTGTTGAAAAAGTCGGCCATGGTTTCCGCAGCTGAAACGTACGCGTCCGAGATTGAAATCTTTACTTTCGTCAGAGGTTTTCAGACGCAGATTTCACGTAGCAGCGTGTATAAAAGGCGTTTTCACCGGTCAATGATCGGGCAGTTTTGGATGGCCGACTTTTTCAACAGAATCGGCCGATTTCTGCCTGCCGCCACCAGCAGTTATGGGCAGTTCACTGCCAATCATGGTTACGAAACGTGCTGGTCAGATCGAATGCAAACGGGTGGTCAACTGGAGTGCAGTATTCCAATTGGTATTCCAACTAGAAATCAAATTAGATATTAATGTTATAAATCAACAATTTACTAAACGGATTCAAATTACCCCGGCCCACCAATTGAGACACCAACGAAGCCCGCCTTGTGCGGGCTTTGTTGTTTCTGGCTGAATCGCAAGTCCCGCACGGGGCTGAAACAGGCCCCACGCCAGCGATCAGTACTTGATATCCCGGGCTGTGCGACGGGTATCCTGCTTGGTGCTGCGCTTGTCCTGGCGACATTCCACGTTGCTCTTGTCACTGCCCTTTCTGCAGGCATCCTTGGTTTGCCGGGCAGTGGAGCGCCCTTCCTGCCTGGTATCGCGAGCTTCACGCCGTTGTTCACCCTGCTCGGTCGCATAGGCGGGTAGCGTCACCCACTGCACGCCAGCGGCGATGAGCAGCGTCGCCAGGGCTTTCAAGTAGTGCTTGGGAATCATGATGTATCTCCAATTCCATTTCGCTCAGTCGCTTCGTTCGCTCAAGCAGGAATTCAGCGACAACCTGTATTACATCGTACGCTCACAACTCACAAAAGCACTTTGTGGCAGGTGAATTCTGACGATAGGATCACATAGGCCGTCGCGCCAGGCTGTTATGTGCATGGTGGCAATATGGGAATCGGTAACGGCTGAGCTATTTGATGCGGGTTTGCAGCCGACATTGATCACGGATTTGACGGTGGTGTCGTCACTGGACACCAGCGGACCCATCTCGACGCCTTCCTCACGTCCTAGGACATTTCCCGCAAAACGCATCGCCTTTCATGAACTGGCGGACGCAACTTCTCGACGATAGCCTTCAGGGGTCGCTGCAATTCAGCGATCGGCTTTGACAGGCTGAAAGTGTAATCTTCACACCTCCCAAATCAGACAGCATGCATTTGCGCATGTAGTCACGATTATGGCGGCTGTGCGCGGGGCACCTTCGGGTGCACCGGGTTCTCACACTTCCGGTCTGTCAACCCGCGTATAGCTGCCACCCAATCCTGTTTGACAGCAGGGGATGGCAGCTTCTCTAAACAGTGTGAGGAATGCCATTTTGAAAAAGAACAGCCCCAATCCCCCGGAAACCCCAGCTAATTTAGCTGAAGACAAAATCGACTTATCCCAACTCTCCAAAACCACCGAACCCGCCATCAGCGCCCGCCTGCGCAACCCCAATCACCTCGACCCCATCAGCCACGTTTTCACCCTCCGCCCCGACATCGACACACCGTCCCTGCTCACCCACGCCAGCGAAACCCTAGCCTCGCTCAACGTCATGAGCACCGACCTTGCCTGTGAACTTGAAAGCTCCCGTCGCAACATCGCCCTGGCAATTCAGCAACTGGCCGTGCTGGCGCAATTGCTGGTGAACCGGGCACTGGACAACATCGCGCCACTCGACGAAATGGAGGCTTGAGAAGGATCGATACATGCCGATGACCGGCATCGACTGCACCATTGCCTTGAAAAATGGACGGTCTCATTGAGGTCGTCCCACTCCAGATCCGCGATCATCAAGCACGCAACCGCTTAACCCCAACCCCCACCAATATCCCCAACACAATCGACACCAACGGCACCGCTCCCACCCAGGTCAGCGTCGGAAACACCAACAGAATCTGCGAGTCATTCCCACCGAGCATCATCGATGCCCCGGTCCCCATCACCACGCCCGCGAGCAAATGCCTGCCTGCTGTCATCGCTGCAAACCGCTGATAGCTGAACGTGCGGCGATGCAGGGTGTAACAGAGCATGCCCAGCATCAGCATGGCGAACACCGTCACACGCTGGGTGGTCAATGATGTGTCGCCCGCCCCCCAGAACGGTTGCGAGAGATCGTAGAAAAACACGCTGGGGGTCCACAGCGGTTCAAAGGTGTAAAGGGCGCTGGTCAACGCCCCCAGGAGCAGGCTCGACAGCACCAGGTGTTTGTCGCCGTGAATCCGGATCAGGAACAGCAAAATCAGCAGCACGATGCCAATGACCAGCCAGTAATGACGGCTGGTGATCATCGGCATTTGCAGCGCCCGGTGTTCGGTCAGCATGTTCAGGTGATGCCACAGCACGATGCCCAGCACCCAGCCGAGGATGGTGAAGACCTTGTTGAGGTTGCCGCTGGCGAGTTTGGTGAGGGTGCCGACGCTGCACCCGTCGTTGAGCACCGACGCGAGGCCGAACAACAACCCGCCACCGACCAGTGACAGATAGCCGACTTCAGGGATGAACAGAGGTTGACTGACGCCAGACAAGGCGTAGAGCGGTGCGAGCAACAGGCCGAACAAACCGCAACTGACCAGCGACACGAACAGGGTCGGCCGGCGCTTGAGCAGCAGCCCCATGGCATTGACCAGGCACATACCCATGCGCTGGGATACCCAGCCAATGAGGAACGCCAGCAGCAGCGAAATCAGCAGTGAATACACGGGCCTCCCTGTTTCCGGTGGTGGCATCGCGTCGATGCCTGACAATCAGATTAGTCGCTGGGCAAACACTTCCGATAAACCCGCAAAGCCCTTCTACACTCAATCCGCAAACGCCCTACAACACCTGTCGAATAGGCCCCCATGACCACCCTCACCGACCGTTTGAAGCAAGGCAAGGATGCGCGCAAGAAGTGCTCGCGCAGTTCGCAAGCGTCCCTGGGCAATGTCGATCGCGACCCGATTCCGCTGATCAAGGCGTCGAGTGAAGGGCGCGTCAAATCGCTGGTGGAGCTGCGCTACGGGCGCATGCTGGTGTCGCCGTTCACCTTCTATCGCGGCAATGCGCTGCTGCAGGCCCACGATTTGGCGGGCACCTCGAACATGGGGCTGGTTTCACCGATTTGCGGCGATTGCCACCTGATGAATTTCGGCGGTTTCGCGACGCCTGAGCGCAACCTGCTGTTCAGCGTCAATGACTTCGACGAGGCCCATCCCGGGCCGTGGGAGTGGGACTTGAAGCGTCTGGTGGCGAGTTTCCTGGTGGCGGCTCGCGACCTGCGTCATGGGGAAACGGTTGAGGAAACGGTTTGCCACCACGTCGTGGGCGCCTATCAGGAAACCATGCTCGAATGCGCCGAACAAAGTGCGCTGGAAACCTGGTACGAATCCATCAGCTATGACGACCTGCTGGCGCAGGCCAACAAAAGCACCCTGGAACACGTGGAGCGCGCCATCGCCAAGGCCGAACGGCGCACCCATGCTGAACTGCTGCCAAAAATCAGCGAGCGCGACGCCCATGGTCGTCTGATCATTCGCGATGACTTGCCGGAAATTTTCCACCTGCACAAAAACACCACGCTGCTGGATGCCGATGATGACTGGTTGCGTCTCTCGGACTGGCGCCCGCTCTACGACACCTTCATGCGCGACTATCGCGGCACCCTGCAAGCGGACCGCCGTGATCTGGTGTCGCGCTTTCACGTTCAGGACATGGCGTTCAAGGTGGTGGGCGTGGGCAGTGTCGGCACCCGTTGCCTGGTGGCGCTGCTGACCGACGATCAGGAGTTCCCGTTGTTCCTGCAATTCAAGGAAGCGCGGCGCTCGGTGCTTGCCGGCTACGTGAAAGCCAAGTCGCGGGTGCGCCATGAAGGGCAACGGGTGGTCGACGGTCAGCGCTTGATGCAATCGGCCAGCGACCTGTTCCTTGGCTGGACCACCGGTCCCAGCGGGCGTCATTTCTATGTGCGGCAATTGCGCGATATGAAAATCTCCGCCGAACTCGAGACCTTCGATGGCGAAGCGTTCGCGGCATACGGCCGGCTCTGCGGCCAAGCCCTGGCTCGCGCCCACGCCAAGGCATCGGGCCAGGCGGCGGTGATCAGCGGCTACATTGGCAAGAGCGACGCACTGGCCGACGCGCTTTATAAATACGCCCAAGGCTATACCGAGCAGAACGAGCGCGATTTCGAGCGGTTCCAGCAGGCCTGTCGCAAGGGCCGTTTACGTGCACGCTCGGAAGCCGATTTTGCCGCTGATCATTTGCCGTAACTGTGGCGCAGGCTCTGGCACGGGGGCTTTGATCGAAATGAATTTTTCTTCACCCCGCCGCCTCGCGCCAGCCTGTACATTTCACTCGCTCATTCAAGAAACTACGGTTTGCCCGCCCTCCCGCGGGCTTTTTTTTTGGAACTTTCACTGGTTTGGAGGCCCCCACATTGTTGACTCGGACGCGGTCCCTTGCAGGAGCTGGCTTGCCAGCGATGGTCGCTAACGATAACGCGCGTGAACTGGATAAACGCGGCGCACTTGAGTCCATCGCCGGCAAGCCGGCTCCTACAGTTTCCCGGGAATGCGTGAAGAACCTTTTTTTTGCCTGCGGGTTTGCGCCCATCACTGCGCCACCTGTGCAAGGCGCCCTTGCGGTTGCTCAGGCAGCAAACAGCCTTTGGCCATCCACTGGCAGTCCCGGGCCCAGCGAAAGCCCGACTCCAGATCGCCGCGGTCGTTGTAGTAGCCCAGCCTGAGTTGAGTGGCGCTCAGGTCGAGCTTGGCAAAACCGGCCCGCGAGGCGGTAAACGTGCTATCGGATGTTGGCGTATTCAAAGCATTCAACTTCTGGCCACCCGCCCCGGAAATCACCCAAGCCGGCTCACCTGCACGCAACAGCAATTGCTGGTTGTGATCATGACCTGACAGAAGCAGATCGACGTGGTTGCGTTCCAACACTGGCAAGAGCCGTGTGACCAGATCTGGCTCCTCTCCATGTCGGCCTTGATTGCGCACTGGGTGATGGGACGCTGCGATTCGCCATACCGGAGCCGGTCCGGGTGCCTGGAACGCCTGGTCGATCAAGTCGATTTGCTGCTGCAAACTCTCACGCGGCGCCGAGGTATCGAGGAACACCATTCGCACCAATGGCCGCCCGTCGACTTCACCGAAATCCTTGACGTAGAAATTCGCCGGCATCTGCCAGCGACCCGATCCCCTGTGCTGTTGGCCGTACTCAATCTCGTATTTTTGCGATACCGGGTAATCGTGGTTCCCCAGCACTGCGTAAAACGGCACATGGCTGAGCCAGTGTCCCCAATAGACACGTTCGAATCGGGTTTCCCAGTGGCGATCGCGAGTGCTGGTCAATGGCTTGCCGTAGAAGTTGTCGCCGAGAAAAACCACCATGTCCAGGCGCCCCTCTCGAGCCGCGACTCGTTCCATGGCCTGCCCCACACGCCACTGTTGCCAGTCACCGCTGCCTTGATCGCCCACAGCGATCAACGACGCCGACGTGGGGTCCAGGCCGCTCAGCGGAACATAAGGTGACGGCGGAGTGAACAACCAGTAGCCACCCGCGATGAGCAGAAAAATGAAGGCCACGCTTGAACCAGACATGATCCGTCGGAGCACCCGACGCCTGGCAGATTTGGAGGGGGAAGTTGTGCGATTCAATCAGGGAATCACCGGGCATCGAATGCCAAATTGGTTGGCGAAATGAAGGTCAACCTTCCCCCCCAATAGATCACAGCAGTTGTTCACGATTTGTTAAGAAATCGTTCCGTATACTTTTTTTCCAGCCTGTTTTTTTCGGCCTTCTTTTTCCGGTAGCCAGAAGTCATGTCGCGCCCTGTCCCACTACTGTTTGCCCTGTGTTCCCTGCTGTTTTTCTTCGCCCTTGGCAACCACCAATTACAAGGTTCCACCGAAGCGCGGGTCGCCGGAATTGCCATGGAAATGCACCTGGATAACGATTGGGTAACGCCGCGGCTTTTCAGCGAACCGTTTCTGGAAAAACCACCCCTGAGCCTGTGGCTTGATGCCGGGGCCATCCGCGCATTTGGCGGTACGCCGTGGGCCGTTCGCCTGACGTCCGCATTCGCCGGGTTGTTCAGTGTGATGCTGTTGTACGCCATGCTGCGTCGGCTCGGTCGGCCCGTCACTGTCGCGTGGACGGCCGCGATTTTGCTGGCGACCATGGCCAGTTACTGGAGCAACGTGCGCGGAGTCGGTGAAGATGCGTTGCTCGCCCTGGGAGTGAGCACCGCGCTGCTGGCGTTCCTTGCAGGGCAACGACAAGCAAGTATCAGCAATGGATTGCTGTTTGTGGCGGGGATCGCCATCGCGACCTTGAGCAAGGGTGTGCTGGGCCTGGCCATGCCGGGTGTGGTGATCTTCGCGTATCTGTTGGCTACCGGCCTGATGGACAAACGCCTGAACGTCGCGGGCTGGCTGCGGCCAGGCCTGTTGACGCTGCTGGGGTTGGTACCGCTGATGATCTGGCTTGCGATGCTGTACCAGCGTGGTGGTGCCCATGCCGTAACGGAGGTGTTGCTGACCAACAGCGTCGGTCGCTTCAGCGGTTCTTTCGTCGAAGCGGGGCATCACGAGCCGTACTATTACTACCTGGTCAAACTGCCCCAGGCATTCTTGCCCTGGAACATTCTGGTGTACCTGGGCCTGTGGCATTTCCGCAAAAGCCTGATGGCCAACCGTTACTTGCTGTTCTTCACCCTGTGGTTGCTGGCGCAATTTGTGATGCTGACGCTGGCATCCAGCAAACGTACGGTGTACCTGATGTCGCTGACGCCCGCCGCAGCAGTGATCGCCGCCGAGTACGCGAGCGTCCTGTTCGAGCGCCTGAAGTCCCGTGAAGGCACCTCGACCTGGATCGGCCACTTGGCCGGGCATCGTAACGGTCTGGCTGTTGGCACCCTGGCCGTGGTCATTAGCGGTTACTTCGCCGCTGCACAATGGGCGATGCCCCATGCCGACCGCACGTTGTCCTTCCTGCCGCTGACCGAGCAGATCCAGTCGATGCAGGCCATGGGGCAGCAAGTCGCGCTGTTCCAGGCCAATGAACGATTGGGCGGCGCCAGCGTGTTCTATACCCGCAGCGTGCTCAAGGGGCTCGATACCGAGTCGCAGCTTCATGAGTTTCTGAGTGCATCGCCTGATCATGTCGCGGTGCTCTCCGGCGACACTGAGCCTGCCGCGCCGCTGAAGGTGATCAAGACGATGATGGTGGGGCGTCAGGCCTATTACTTCGTTAGCCAGTGAAGCATCCGCCACGTGTAGGATCGTTGCTGCTTCCAACTCCTGAGTTCGCTGACATTTCCCCGGGCAACAAAAAACCCGCAACCCTTTCGGGGTGCGGGTTTTGCAGTTCAACGCTGACTCAATTCACGGGTTGAGTCTCGCCCGCCGGCACCGGTTGTTGTGCTTTGGAGAGCACCGGCTGTTCCAGCCTCGCTCGCCCATAGAACGCCAGCGCCGTCAGCAAACACGCCAGCCACACAAAGATCCCGGCCCAGAAGGTGTGGGACATGTAGTGCCAGCCTTGCAGTACCCGCGTTGTGCCGTAGATGAAACCGAGGGTCAGCGAGCCGTACATGATCGCTTTCGAATAGCGCCAGCGATAACGGCGAGCCACGAAGTACAACGCCAGCATGGTGAAACCGCCCGAGGCATGTCCGCCCGGCCAGCAGCGACCATCACCGGCGGTCTTGAGCAGTTTGAAATTCTCGTACCATTCGACGTGCTGCATTTTGCCGCCGTACAGGGTGGTCTCGATCGGGCAATACACGCTGGTGTGGCCCTTGAGGTAGTGAATCACCCCGGTGCTGATGGAAAACGCGAACACCACGTAGAGAAAATCGCGACGGTGCCGGGTGGCAAAGCGCAGTACCGGTGCGACCTTGATTTTTTCCAGGAACGCGATGATTTTCGAGTGCTTTTCAGCCTTCAGGCGCGGCCAGAGAAACGACAGCAAGGCGCCGATAATCGCGATTTCGCCGGTCCAGTTCGGGATGATCCGTGCCCATTTGTGGGTGATTTTTTCGAACAGATGGACCTGGTCCAGCGGGTAAGTCTGCGTCACCGGATCAAAAAAATAGTTGTTGAAGGCGATGTCGATCTTGGTCATGTCGAACATCAGGAACACCGCGACCGCGCAGGCCAGCGGAATACCGAAATTCACCCAGTAAAAGCGGTAGCGGGAAGCGGTCAGCATTGTGGATCCTGATTCAGAAAGATGTGGGAAAAACTCAATGAGTGCTCACCGAGCTCCAGTCAGAAGCTTCGATGAAGCCAAGCATGCGCGGAGTCTGCGGGGTTTCGGCGGAAATAAACAGAGAGGCGCCATAAGCCAGTGTCGAGGGCGACAACGTGAGATCTTTTTCCAGTTGCTCCATGCACTCGCTGTGGGTCACCAGAATCAGATTACGCCCGGCCACTTTATGCGCCAGCGCATCGCGCAGCATGGTGCCCTTGCAACTGATCAGCCAGTCTTCGCCCGTGCCAACCTTGTTGAACATGAAGTTGGCGGTCTGCGCGGTGCGCAGGATCGGGCTGTTGTAGATATCGGCCTTGTCCAGGCCAAGATGTTTGAACTGCGCACCGAGACTCTCGGCCACACTACGAGAGCGCTCGGTAATGCCATCGTTGCCGAGCAGGCAAGGCGCCGGGGAGTGATCGCAGCGTTCGACGTGGCGCACCAACACGATCATGTCGCCCTTGGCCCACCCCTTCATCAAGGCCTGTGCGCCGGCCACATTACCGTGAGCCAGGTCCGGTGCGGTGGCAGGACGCAGCAAAAACACAGTCAGCGGGATGACCAGCAGCGCCGAAGCCAACACCACCGCAGCGTTGCGATAACGGGCGAAGCGGTTCAGATCGATCGAGCGTTTTATCCCGAAAAGACTCAGTCTTAATTCCACATCAAGCCGCCTCGCCGGCACGCACCACCTCATTAGATCCCGGGAGGTTAAAGAAGCGTGCGTCGGTGGCTGGTGAAACTCATGTGAAAAAAAGCTTAAAAGCACTGTAAAAACCTTGTTACAGAATCCGTTCGGAAAAATCCTTTCAGCTACAGGGATTGCTGCCGATACATCCTGCTTACACAGCTTGGCGGCCCCCAAAAAAAACAATCTTCCAGCCAAACGACGATAAAGAAGCACTACGTTCCTGGAGGAATTTGATGAATAGCTGGTTCGGCAACATCAGCGTGAACCTGAAACTGGGCCTTGGATTTGGCCTGGTGCTGGCACTGACCTGCGTCCTCGCCTTGACCGGCTGGACCAGCCTGGGCGGGTTGATCGACCGCAGCAACTGGATGAGCGATATCACCCAGCTCAATGCCGGCCTGACCAAACTGCGCGTGGTTCGCCTGCAATACATGCTGACCAACGGCGACGAAACCGCCGCCCAGAGCGTGCAGACCACCCTCGACGCCTTCTCGGCCCAGCAGCAAGCCCTGCTGGCGAAGTTCAAGAGCCCGGAAAACCTCAAGCTACTGCGCGAGCAAGGCACCGTCATCGACGCCTACAAGACGTCCCTGGGCAAGATGCGCAACGCTTACCGCGCCGGCAACAGCGCCCGCGACGCCATGAGCGCCAACGCCGAAACCGCCAACACGCTGATCAATGACATCAACACCCGCGTGCAGCAAATGCCGCTGAGCGACCAGCGCTTCGAACAGTTCCAGGCCATCACCGCGGCCAAGGAAGCGTTCCTGCTGGCCCGCTACGAAGTGCGCGGCTACACCGCCAGTACCAACGCCGAAACCGAACAAAAAGCCGTCGGCCAACTGGACGCGGCCATCGCCAGCCTGAAACCGCTGAACGCGCATTTCGCCGATTCCCAGCAAGACGCCCTGCGTCAGCTGGAAACTGCGCTGGGCAACTATCGCAGTGCCTTGCAGGCCTACAAGAGCGCCAGCAATGACGCCGTGCAGGCGCGCAAGGAAATGACCGAGCAGGGCGCCGCCATCGTGTCCCAGAGCGATCAGCTGTATCAGATCCAGCTCGATCGCCGTGACGCCGAAAGCGCCCAGGCGCGCACCTTGCAACTGATCAGCACGCTGCTGGCCTTGCTGGTGGGCATCATTGCCGCCGTGGTCATCACCCGCCAGATCACCCGCCCATTGCGTGAAACCCTGGCGGTGGTCGATCGCATCGCCAGCGGTGACCTGTCGCAGAACGTGCTGGTCACCCGTCGTGACGAACTCGGCGTGTTGCAGCAAGGCATCGCGCGCATGGGCGTGACCCTGCGCGACTTGATCAGCGGTATCCGCGACGGCGTGACCCAGATCGCCAGCGCCGCCGAGGAGCTGTCAGCGGTGACCGAGCAGACCAGCGCCGGGGTCAACAGCCAGAAAATCGAGACCGATCAAGTTGCCACCGCCATGCACGAGATGACCGCCACCGTGCAGGAAGTCGCGCGCAATGCCGAAGAAGCTTCGCAAGCCGCTGCGGCGGCGGACGGCGAAGCCCGTGAAGGCGACAAGGTGGTCAACGAAGCCATCGCCCAGATCGAGCGTCTGGCCAGCGAAGTGGTGCGCTCCACCGAGGCCATGAGCGTGCTGCAACAGGAAAGCGACAAGATCGGCAGCGTCATGGACGTGATCAAGGCCGTGGCCGAACAGACCAACCTGCTGGCGCTCAACGCCGCCATCGAAGCGGCCCGCGCCGGTGAAGCCGGTCGTGGTTTTGCCGTGGTCGCCGACGAGGTCCGCGGCCTGGCCCAGCGCACGCAGAAATCCACCGAGGAAATCGAAGGCCTGGTGGCCGGCCTGCAGAACGGCACGCAACAAGTGTCCGCCGTGATGAACAACAGCCGCGTCCTCACCGACAGCAGCGTGGCGTTGACTCGCAAGGCCGGCGAGTCTCTGGAGAGCATCACCCGCACCGTGTCCAACATCCAGTCGATGAACCAGCAGATCGCCGCCGCAGCCGAACAGCAAAGCGCCGTGGCCGAAGAGATCAGCCGCAGCATCATCAACGTGCGCGATGTGTCCGAACAGACCGCGGCGGCGAGCGATGAAACCGCCAAGTCCAGCGTTGAGCTGGCGCGGCTGGGTGGTCAGTTGCAGCAGATGGTGAGCCACTTCCGCGTCTGACCTGTAGGAGCGAGCTTGCTCGCGATGGTGGCCAACGATAACGCGTGCATTCTGAATGATCGCGGCGCTGGCAAGTTTTTCGCGAGCGAGCTCGCTCCTACAGAGGGGGCTCAGCTTATCCAGGGATCTATCACTTCAACACCGCTGAACTCGAAATCTCGAACATTGCGGGTGGCTATGGCAGCCCCATGGCTTCGGCAAATGGCGGCAATTTGCGCATCTGCCATTGAAACCGCACGCCCATTGGCTTCAGCACCTGCTACCAGCGTTGCGTACTCGACAGCGGCATGAGCATCGAACGGCAAAATGCGTCCGGCAAAGTCCTCTTCGAACATTGCCATGGCATGGGCTTCAAGTTTTTGTTTGCGCTTGCCGGAAGGCAGGCGTGCGATGCCGTGGAGTATTTCCGCCACCGTTACCGCACTGACTGCCAGATCCATCGATGGCTGCGCATCAACCCAGGCAAGCACCCGGGCTTCAGGTTCGACTCGCATAAACTCTGAAAGAACGTTGGTATCGAGCACTATCATTCAGAAAAATCCACCGCCGTCGCTTTCTCTGAGCGTTCTGGCAGATCAAGCTCCACGCCTCCGAGAGCGCTGAACCTGTTGCGGATCCTGCTTCCAAGTCCACCGGCGCGATCAACAGTCGCCAAGGCCCGGCCCAGAATCAGGCGAGCCTCCTCTTCCATCGAATGTCCGTTATGAGCCGCCGTGATACGCAGCTGCTCCTTGAGCTTCTCATCAAGGTTTCTAATGGTGATGCTGGCCATGATGCCTCCTGCAATCAATGAAATCATTGATTGCAGGCTAGCACATCCTGGTAAACCAAACCCCGGCAATCTTCCCAATGGCCAATATCACCGCGTACCGCGCTGACGCAATGCCGACGGCATGAAGTACGCGTCTTCCGGCACCGGTTGGGCGAAGTCGACTGTGCCCTGCTCTTCGTTATCCAGGTTCTGCACGTAGTAACGACGCGCCTGCAAGTCATGGAAGACGTCCAGCGCGCTCCAGGTGGTGGGCAGGTCGTAGAAGTTTTTCAGGTAGGCCATCGACACCCGCCACAACTCCCCTCGTCCGTCGTATTGATCCACCAATGCAGCGCCCCAACTGTCCTCGTCGAGAAACAGCACGCGCTTGGAATAGATATGCCGCGCGCCCGGCTTGAGCGTGCCTTCGACCACCCAGACCCGGTGCAGCTCATAACGGGTGAATTGCGGGTTGAGGTGGCCCGGTGTGAGCAACTGCTCGTACTTCACCTCGGGGCTACCGACTTTGTAATTGTTATAGGGAATGTAGACCTCTTGCTTACCCTTGAGCTTCCAGTCGTAGCGGTCCGGCGAGCCGTTGAACAGGTCGGTATCGTCCGCCGTGCGCAGGCCGTCGGATGAGGCGATCGGGGTGTCATACGCAAGGTTCGGCGCCCGCCGCACACGGCGCTGACCGGCGTCGTAGACCCAGGCCTGACGCGGGTCCTTGAGTTGGTCCAGGGTCTCGTGAATCAGTGCCGCACCGCCCGCCAGCCGGGCCGGGCTCTTAACGAACGCCAGGTAGTAGAACAGGATGTTTTTCAGGTCGGCAAACTGCCCGCCCGGGCGGTAATAATTGAAGAGCCCTTCCTGTTGCGAGGTCACCAGCGCGAAGCTGCCGTTGCGTTGCACCGGTGCTTCGGAAGCACGACGGACCACATAGATGCCGCGATAACGGGTGATGTGGTTCCACAGCACCTCGACCCCGTCCTTGGGCACCGGGAACGGCACACCGCCATAGGCATCGGCAAATCCGGTGCCGCCATCGAGCAGCTTGGCCGAGGTCGCGTTTTTCAAGGTGTTGTCATACAGCCACTGCGGCGCCGAGCCCGAGCGGCGAGAGGGATAGACCGGCATCTGGAAGGTGTCGGGGTAGCTGTTGAACAGGGCGATCTGACCCGGGCTGAGGTGGGCCTTGTACTGATCGAGGTTGGCCTTGGTGATGGTGAACAGCGGCTTGTCCGCCGCATAGGGGTCCAGGTGATGCTGGCCAGGCTTGTAGCCCGCCGGCGCCTGGGTGATGCCGCCGGTCCATGCAGGAATGGTCCCGGCCGCATTGCCGGCACGTTCGGCGCCCAGCGGCGTCAGCGTGGTTTTCAATTGTTCGGCCAGCTGGGGCGTGATCGCGGCGAGTGCGCTGCCGGCGGTCAGGCTCAGGAACAGCGCCAGCGTGGTCTTGGTCAATCGTGAAGTGTGAAACATGATCGTTCTCCGAAATAAAGGCCGCAGGTCTGCAACACACAGCAGATCCCCTGTGGGAGCGGGCTTGCTCGCGAAGAGGGCGGCTCATCCAGCACAGATGTCGCCTGATACACCGCTTTCGCGAGCAAGCCCGCTCCCACAATGGGTTTGCGTGCAGCAATCAAAGGAAGTACTTGAGGTTGAAGCCGACGTTGTCGCGGTCACGCAGACCGTTGTTCTGTCCGCCGCCGTAGAACTCGGTGTATTGCAGCTCGGCCTCCAGCTTGTTCTGGTAGTTGGCCTTGATCCCCAATGTGTAGGCCTTGCGGCCTTCGATGGTGTTGCCCGCCTGATAGCTGTTGCCCTGGAAGTCGTCCTTGTAGACCACGTAGGGTGAAACGTTGACCCCGGCATACACGTCGTTCCAGGTACCGTTGAACATCACCGTGTAGCTGTAGGAGTCGCGATTGACCTGGTCGTCGCGGTCACCGCCAGACACATACGACGTGTTGCCGGTACCCGCGTAATAACGGGTGCTGCCGTCGTAGGCGGTGTATTGCAGGCTGCTGCCGCGCAGGTGCTCGGAGGCCAGTTCGAAGACGCCAAACATCGAATCGAACGACATCGTCGGACCGAAGTTGTAGATGCTGCCCAATGAGGTGTTGAACGCTTCGACGCGCTCGGCGTTGTTGATCTGGCTGTCGAGGGTGACCATCTGCCCCCCGACGTTGATGGCCTTGCCGGTCACCGCCGTGGCGGCACCGTTGGCCAAGTCGCCAATCAAGTCGTTGGTGGCCGCAATGCCGATGGGCAGGTTAGGCCGATAGGCCACTTCGCCGAACACCGATGCATCACCCAGCGTGGTGTTGAAGCTGAAGCCGTACATGCGGATGTCTTCGGCATAGCGTCGATGCGCCTGAATGTTGCCCATGACATCGGCAGTGGCCAGACCGTTGGCGAGTGCCCCTGCCTGACTGCCGGCAACGCTGGCCAGCATGTTGGTCAAGGCGTTCATGTCGATGCCCTTGTAACCGCCCAGGTCAGCAGCAACGGTCGGCTCCTTGGCGTGGTAATTGACCATATACAAGCCGAACTCGGTGCTGTTGAGTTCTTCAGCGATGTAGCGAAAGGCGAATCCGAACTGGCCATCGTTGCGTGCGTTGTCATCCTTGCCGATGGTCGCCACCTTGAGGGTGTTGCCGAAGGCCGGGGTCACACCATTGGCGTACAGGCCGGTGCTTTTCAGGGCCGGCGCCAGCAAAGGGTTGTTGCCCAGTGCGCTGTACAGGCCAATGACGTTGCCAAACCCCGGCACCGGCGTGTCGAGGGCCGTACCACTGAAGTTGTTGTAAGCGGTGTTGCCACCGTCGGCGAACAAATCGGTTTGTGAATAGAACGTACCGACCGGGTCGATGCGGGTTTCCTTCCAGTTGGTCTGGTAAAAGCTTTCCATGGTCAGGCTGTCGGTCAAGCCGACATTGAAGCTGATTGCCTCCACCGGAATCAGCACTTCCTTGACCTCTGAACCCGGCAAACGGTATTTGGCCGCGTCCACCGGGTTGGTGGTATTGACCCCACCGCGATAGAAAATCCCCTCACCCCAGTTGAACACCTGGCGCCCGACACGCGCGGTGACCGGCATCTGTGCGACGTCCCAACTGCCATGCACGTAGGCGTCGAGCATTTCGATCCGGCTGCCGGCGATGTCGCGGGTCTGGCTGGTGAAGTGATCGTCCTGCGGGTAGCTCTGGCTCGGTTGCGACGGGTTGTTGTTGTCGTAGTAGTCGTTGCGCTTGTCCATCAGTTGCGTGTCATAGAACGCGGTGCCACGCACGAACAATCCGTAGTTCTGATAGTTGGCCTCAAGTTCCGAAGTGATCTTGTACACCTCGGAAACCAGCCCGGTATCAAAGTTGCGATCACCGTCGTTGGTGTTGATGTCGTCGTTGTTTTTGTCCCGACCCTGGACCCGCCACAAGCGGCCATAAGACAAGGTACTGTCGAACGAACCCGTGACTTGTTGGTCCAGCGCACTGAATTCCACAGCGTGTGCGCTATCGACTGCGCACAGTTGCAGCAGCCCGGCCAGGCCGACGCCGGGGAGCGCCATGCCAGACAGGCGCAATCGAGTGTTGATCATGTGTTCCTCCTTCCCTGTTTTTATTTTTTTGGTCATGAGCGAAAGCTATGGCGCCAATCCCGCACGGGCATAAATCCGGCTGTGGGCGCCGAAATGCCCCAGCAGCTTGAACAGTTGCCGGTTCAGTTCCGGGTGATCGAAATTTTCCCGCTGCACTTGATTGCCGCTGCTGAAATCGCTGGTGATCGGCGCCGTCTCGAGCCACTGCCCGATGGCTTTGTCAAACACTGCGCTGTCGTCAACAGACTCGGCGCTCACCACGTCGCGCAGGTAGTCCACCGAGTACGGCGGGTAATGGGCGTCCTGGGCAGAATCGGCATAAGCGTCGAGCATTGGATGGGGCTGACCGGCGCGCAGCAAACGACGCAGCCAGGTCGACTGATACTTCTCCACTTCCATGTGCCGGGTGGCCACCCGTTCGATGGCCGCCTGCTTGTCGGCAGCGAAACCGGCCAGTGCCTTGCCCTCCAGCAGAAGAAGATTGGCGAGGTCGACACCAGGCAATGGCTTGGCGTGATAAGGCTGGGTCAGGTCCTGAATGTGGTGCAGGCCCCAGCCGAGAAAGCGATAGCCCCAGTAGGAATGGCCGGTGGCAAAGGCCAATCGCGCCAACCCCATGTACTGGTAGGCGCGCCAGTCCGGCCAACTGCGTTGGAGGAATCCGGCAGCGGCGTACACCACCGCGCTCTCATGGAAGAAGCCCATATGGAACGGTGCCTGGGAGCTGTACTGAAACCGCGCGTCACCGAAGGGCTGCGGGCCGAAGCCGTACAGCACGCCCACCTCGCCTGGGTTGTCGCTGAACAGGTTGATGTCGTGGCCGTAATCCGGCTCATCGGCAGCGCTGGCCAACACGGCCAGGGGCGTGACTTGTTCGTTGTCGGTCACGCGGATGAAGCGCTGGCGATTCCACGGCGAGAGGGTTTGCTCGACCATGACCTGCTCGGCGCTCAGGTGTTCACGCTCGGGCAGATCCTTGCCGGGCAACGGCTGGATGACCATCGCCAGATGAATCTGTGGATTGATCCGCAGCGCGGTGAGGAAATCGTGGCGCAATTTATCCCCGGGTACTGCTGGCAATCGCAGGTTGTCGGGGCGCGGCGGGTATTGGGCGAAGTGTTCGCGGGCGAAGCGCTCCTGCTCGTCGAGCAACGCGCTCACGGCCTCGTATTGCTGTGAGAGAAACTGTTCCAGCGGTTCGACCTTGACCTGCGGTGCGTCGCGCAAGGCCGGCAGGTCCTGCAACGCCAGGTAGCTGCCCACCGTATGGTTGGACCAGCCCCAGGCCGTCGGGGCCGTTGCACAAAACAGCAACAGGAGGAATTTCAGCTTCATTGCCTGGTTCTTATTGGATGTGCCGTGGGGGTTGAGCCTAACAACCGACCCGGGCCCTGACACTGTCCGATCTCACCAGAAAAGTTCTCCGATAGCGCCACGCCTCGGCGCAAAAAACACCACGGACCAATGTGGGAGCGGGCTTGCTCGCGAAGGCGGAGTGTCAGTCGCCATTGATTTAACTGACACGCCGCCTTCGCGAGCAAGCCCGCTCCCACAGGGGATCTGCTGTGTTCTTTCAGGCGGGGTAACCGGTAATTTTGCGGATGCTCTGGTACAGCGGCTTGAGCTGTCGATACATGCGCAGGTAGACCTCTTTGTACAGTCGCTCATAGATCTGCTGCGCCTCGGGTTGCGGCATGAATACCGCACCAACCCGCGTCATGGCGGCCATCGCCGTGGGGAAATCCGCGTGCAGCCCCAGCCCCACCGCGCAGCAAATAGCCGCGCCCAGGCCGGACGCTTCGTAGACATGCGGTCGCTCGGCCGGCAGGCCGAAAATGTTCGCCGTGAGTTGCATCGCGGCATCACTCTGCGAACCTCCGCCGGCGACGCGCAAGCGCGTGATGGAGACCTTCGAACGTTTCTCGATCTTCTCCATGCCCTGGCGCAATGCATACGCCAGCCCCTCGAGGATCGCCCGGTAGATGTGCGCGCGGGTATGCACGTCGCCGAAGCCGATCATCGCGCCCTTGGCTTCCACACCCGGCTCGCGAATGCCGGGCGACCAATAGGGTTGCAGCATCAACCCCATCGAGCCCGGCGGCACGGCATCGACCAGCGCATCGAAGAGCTGCTCGGGCTCCACGCCCTGGGCTTTGGCCTGCTGCATTTCCCGCAGGCCGAACTCGTTCTTGAACCAGCTGACCATCCAGTAGCCGCGATAAATCATCACCTCGCAGTTGAATTGATCCGGCACCGCGGACGGGTAAGGCGGAATCAACGGGACGATTTCCAGGTAGCGCGAGCGGGTGCTGGTGATCGTCGCCGTGGTGCCGTAGGAAAGGCACACGGTGCCTGCGTCGACCACGCCGGAACCCACGACCTCGCAGGCCTTGTCGGCACCCGCGGCGATCAGCGGCAACCCCTCGGGAATACCGGTGTGGCGGCTGGCCTCGGCGCTGATGTGGCCGAGGGTTTCGCCGGGCTTGTGCAGGCTCGGCAGTTGCTCGGGACGCACCGCCAGCGCTTGCCATTTCCAGTCGGCCGGCGCGGCCCATTTCAGGCGTTTGAAGTCGAACGGCAGGTAACCGACGCAACAGCCCACGGAATCAACAAAGCGCCCGCACAGGCGATGGGTGAGAAACCCCGAGAGCAGCAGAAACTTGTCGGTCGCCGCCCACACTTCAGGCTGATGGCGGGCAATCCAGTTGGCCTCGGCCTGGGCGCGAAAATAGTCCACCGTGGCTTTCGCGCCGACCAGTTTGAACAACCAGCCCCACGGCCCCTTGATACCGCCTTCGACTTCGGCCTGGCGTTGATCGAGCCACAGGATCGCCGGGCGCAGCGGCTTGCCCTGGGCATCGACGTTGATCACGGTGCCGCGCTGGGTGGTCAGGGATACGCCGGCAATCTGCGAACGATCGATGCCGGTCTGCTGCCACAACTGCTGGCACGCCTCACCCAGCTTTGCCCAGTAATATTCTGGGTCCTGCTCGGCCCAGCCGGGTTGAGTCGAGTAATAGGCCTGCAATTCGACCTTGCCTTTGCCCAGCAGATTGCCCTGCAGGTCGAAGAGCAGCGCGCGCACGCTCTGGGTGCCATTGTCGATGGCCAACAGGTAACGCTTGTTCGGGTGGTTATCCATGGAGCTCTCTTCAATGGGCATCAATGCGCGGCATCCGGCAAACCATGATGGCGTTGCCACAACTCCAGGTAGCGCTGCTGCTCGTGCTTCCAGCTCTCGTCGTCCCAGCCCAGCCGTGGCTGGCAGAGTCGGCGAATGGCAGCGAAATAATCCTCGCCACCGCGCGGCAGCAACAAGCCCAGGCGGGTTCGGCGCAGCAGCAGGTCATCCAGGTGCAGGACCATTTCTGTATCGCAGGCAACGGCCAGTTCCGCCCACAAGGTGTCAGTGCCGCCGACAGTGTCGTGGCCCAGCTCGGCGATCAGTTGCGCCAGCCTCGGCAGGTCACGGCCATGCCGCCCGGCCAGGCGCCGCCAGCGGTTGGCGCTGAGTCCCGGTATCGCCAGCGGCGGCACGACGGCGAACACCGGCGCGGCGTCATCATCGAAGGGCCGCTCGAGCATGCTCGCGCAGGCCTTAAGCACTTCGATCGCCTGCGGGCGAAAGGTGGTCAACTTGCCGCCAGCCAGGGTCACGCAACCAGGCTCCTGCCACAGCACGTGCTCACGGGTTTCATTCGACGGCTTGAGTTCACCCGCAGCGCTGCCCACCACCGGACGCACGCCCGACCAGGTCGACAGCACATCGGCGGCGACCACTTCAGCGCCGGGAAACTGTTGGCTGCAGGCAGCCAGCAGATAGTCGAGTTCCTCAGGGCTGATGCTCGCGCTCTGGTCCAGATCGCCGTGATGATCGAGGTCCGTGGTGCCGACCACCGTGGCGCCTTCCCAAGGGAACACGAACACCGGTCGACGGTCACGCTCGTGCAGGAAGGTGAAGGCTTGCGCCACGGGCAGGCGCCAGCCCGGCAACAACAAATGACTGCCACGCAACGGGCGCAACTGGCGCGGGGCATCGGGCAGGCGCAGGCGCTCGGCCCACGCACCGGTGGCGACGGCCAACACACCGCAACGCAATGTCAGTAATCCACCGCCCTCGCCGTCTTCGACCTGAACCCCACAAACGCGCCCCTGTTCACGCAGCAACTGCTGCACACGCACGCCGTTGAGCACCACGGCGCCGTCGGCCCGGGCCTCGCCCAATACGCGCATCACCAGGCGCGCATCATCGGTCAGCGCATCGACAAAACAGGTACCCCCCAACAGGTCATCTTCCTTCACCCCGGGCGCCAGATAACGCAGTTGTTGCGCGTCATGGAAGTGATGGCTGCGCCGCCCGGCCAAGGCGTCATAGACGGACAGCAAACCACCTAGCACGCGCGGTCCGGGAAAGCCGCCACGGTAATGCGGCATCATGAAACTCATTGGCTCCACCAGCCCCGGCGCTTCATCGAGCAGGCGCTGGCGTTCGCGGACCGAATCGCGGGTCAGGCGCCACTGGCCCTTGGCGATGTAACGCAAGCCGCCATGGACCATTTTCGAGGAGCGGCTGGAGGTGCCCCAGGCGAAATCGCGCTGCTCCAGCAGCAGGCAACGCCAGCCACGGCGCGCTGCTTCGCGCAGGATACCGGCGCCGCTGATGCCGCCGCCGATGACGATCAGGTCCCAGGTTTCCTCCGCCAGCGTCGGCAGCACCTGCTGTCGCCACGCCGCGTTCCAGTCCAGGCTCATGGCCGTCACTCCTGCAACAACGTGCCGGGGTTCAGGCGCCCGGCCGGATCAAAATGCCGACTCAGTGCCTGCAGGGTGTCCATCGCCAGCGCGCCCTTCTCCCGTCGCAGATACGGCGCGTGGTCCTTGCCCACGCCATGCTGGTGACTGATGGTGCCGTGGTTGTCGACGATGGTCTGGCTGGCCGCCTGCTTGAGTGCCTGCCAGCGCGCCAGGGTGGCGGGGTAGTCCGCCGCCGGGCGAAACACATAGGTGGTGTAGATGCTCGATCCTTCGCCGTAGACATGGGACAGGTGGGTGAAGACATGCACGCGCTCGCCTTCGGCAGCCAAGGCGTCACGCAGGCTGTTTTCGACAAGCGTGAGCAGGTTATCGACGTTGCTCCAGTCAGTGGCCGTTTCCAGGGTGTCGACCACGTAACCGGCGTTCCACAGGTTTTCGCGCAGGTAGGGAAAGCGAAAACGGTTCTGCGCCCACTTCTTGCCGAGCAAGGTGCCGGTAAACACCCCGCCGAACGCCTTCAGGTGCTGCCGGGCCTGACGCAGGGACAGCGCATTTTGCCGACGATTGCCGGTCACGCCGAACGTCAGCAGGCATTTGCCCTCGCCGGCGCCGCGCAGGGCCAGGTACTTTTCCAGCCAGGCGATCTGCTGTGGATGACCGGCCAACGCCAGTTGGGTTTCGGTTTCCACCGCGTTGGACAAGCGCAGCATCGACAGCGGCACCCGCGCTTGGGCCAACTGGCGGATGGCGCGTAGCGCCTGCGGCCAATCGGGCAGAAAAACGCCGTAGAAACGTTCATCGGCGGGCAATTCACTGACCCTAACCTTGACCTCGGAAATGATCCCGAAACGGCCTTCACAGCCCAGCACCACTTCGCGCAGATCGGGACCGGCCGCCGAGGCTGGAAAGGTGGGAATTTCCAATGGGCCGGCAAAGGTTTCCAGTGTCCCGCCGGCGAACAATTGCTCGATTCGCCCATAGCGCAGCGACTGCTGGCCACTGGAACGACTGGCGACCCAACCACCCAGTGTCGACAGCTCCCAGGACTGCGGAAAATGCCCCAGGGTGTACCCACGGGCGCGCAACTGACTTTCCACCTGCGGTCCACTGGCGCCGGGGCCAAAGGTGGCCAGCAGGCTCTCTTCGTCGAGCTCCAGCAGGCGATTCATGCGAGCCAGGGAAACCGTCACCACCGGCCGCGCAGAATTCGGCGGGTTGATGTGGCCGGCCACCGAGGTGCCGCCACCATAAGGAATCAGGCACAGGTCCTGCTCATGAGCGAGCGCCAGCAACTGGCGAATCTGTTCAGCGCTCTCGGGAAAGGCCACGGCATCGGGATAATTACCCAGCGCGCCTTCACGCAACGCCAGCCAGTCCGGCAGGCTCTGCCCTCGGGCATGCAGCAAGCGATCATGGGCATCCAGGCTGTACAAGAGGTGTTGCTGCAACCGCGATACGGGCACGCGGGCCAATGCCGTCTCAAGCGTCGCATCGGGCAGCGCTCGACCGTCACCCACTCGTTGCGCGAGAAAGCTCGCGCCCTGGGCCGGCAGTTCGACCACCGTGGTTGCATCTCCCCAGCCGTTCCAGCGTCGCATGCGTGTGTCCTTTTGCGGTTCTGATCAGTGATATTTCAGGCCCCCATACTAGTCAGCCGCCCGAAAGTGTCACGGTCGCATCCGGCCAGTTCGAGTAGCCAATTGAGTCAAACGTCGCGCAAGCGTCAGCCATTTACTTTAGCCGTGGTTTCAAATTACCTTTCAGGGCATTCATCCGCGCACGCGGGCCTTGATCAAAGGAAACGATCATGCAATCCCTGGGCTTCACTTCAGTTCCGCCGCTGCTCAAATACCTGCGCCATGCCGAACAACTGGGCATGGCCATCGAGCCTGCGTTGGCGGCTGCCGGGTTGCAGGCACAGCAGTTGAGTGACAACAGCCTGCGGTTGCCGGGTGAGGCCCATGAACGGCTGCTCGATTATTTCTGCGAACACTCGGGCGATGCCTTGTTTGGTCTCAACGCCGCGCGTTTTGTGTTGCCCAACTCCTGGAGCGTGCTGGGCTACATCACCATGAACTGCGCGACCCTGGGCGATGCGATGAGTCGCATCATGCCGTTCGAGAAGCTGGTGGGCGACATGGGCGTCAGCCGCGCCGAGGTGCAAGGCAGCGAGGTGCACCTGATCTGGACCTGCCGCCATCAACGCCCGCGAATTCGCCGGCACCTGGTGGAAAACGTGCTCGGCTCCTGGCTGCAATACGCGCGCTGGATCGCCGACACGCAACTGTCGCCGGCCGCCGTCTGGCTGGAACATGCACGTCCGACCGACACGACGCTGGTAGAGTACGAGCAGTTCTTCGACTGCCCGGTGCTGTTCGACCAGCCTTACTCGGCGCTGATTGTGCCGTTGCCGTATTTGCAGTTGCCCTTGCGCCAGGCCGATGCGCAATTGCTGCGCACCCTGGAAGAACATGCCCTGGGATTGATGGCCACACTGGAGGACGCGTCGCTGCAGCAGCGGGTCAAAAACATCCTGCGCCAGTTGCTCAAGGAAGGCCTGCCACGCAAGGAGCAGGTGGCCGAGCAGCTCGCCGTGTCAGTGCGCACCCTGCAACGCCAGTTGCATCAGGCCGGTACGTCGTACCAGCAGATCCTCGATGACCTGCGCCAGGAGCTGGCCGAGCATTACCTGCTCAACAGCACCCTGCCGATTCAGGACATCGCCCAGTACCTGGGTTTCACCGAACCCCGCTCGTTTCACCGCACCTTCAAAAGCCGGCGCGGGATGCCGCCCGGCGAGTTTCGCCAGACCCACCGGGTGCCGAACGAAGGCTGAAGGCTTAAGCCTGAGGGGCTGAAGGCTCAGAGGCTGATCGCGTTGGTGAACACCAACCGATTGCCGAAAGGATCGGCGATGGTCAGGTCCTGGCTGCCCCACGGCATGACCTGGATCTGCGGATGGGAAAAGCCGTATTCCGTGGCCAACAGTTGCTGTTGGAACTGCTCAAGCTCCTCGGTCTCGATCCGCAGTGCAGAACCCGGTGCGCTGTCGTCATGGTGTTCGGACAAGTGCAGCACGCATTCGCCACGGGAGATTTGCAGGTACAGCGGGGAACTCGCTGCAAATCGATGTTGCCAGTCGATCTTGAACCCCAGGAAATCGACGTAAAACTCCACGGCCTTGACTTCGTCGAAAATGCGCAGGACCGGAGTGGTTTTGCCGAAGCTCATCGAGTTGCTCCCAGACGGTGAAAGACCTGTAGGAGCGAGCTTGCTCGCGATGGAGTCAAAGGCACCGCGTTTAGCCAGTCAAAACGCGTTATCGTTAACGACCATCGCGAGCAAGCTCGCTCCTACACAATACGTAACCGACCAGCAAGGGAAGTCGGTCTTGATATCAGTCCTTCGGCGCGGAAATGGCGTTCTTTAGTCTCAAAGTGCCACTACTGTGACGCAGTCCTCGAAACTCACTGAAAACCCGTGCGCAAATCCCCTTCCCGAGCCAGGAACCGCCCTTCCCTGCGCCCATTGGCCTGGCCATCGCGGTAGCTCAACACACCGTTGACCCAGACGCCCTCGATGCCTTGCGCCGCCCGTTGCGGATCGTTGAAATCGGCGACATCGCGGACAGTCGCCGGATCGAACAACACCAGGTCGGCCCAATGACCTTCGCGTATTTCACCGCGCGCCTTCAAACCGAAGCGTGCCGCCGACAGCCCGGTCATTTTGTGCACCGCCGTGTGCAGCGGGAACAGTCCTACGTCACGGCTGAAATGTCCGAGTACGCGAGGGAATGCACCCCACAAGCGTGGGTGCGGAAACGGGTCTTCCGGCAAGCCGTCGGAGCCGACCATCGACAGCGGGTGCGCAAGTATTCTGCGCACATCCGCCTCATCCATGCCGTAGTACACCGCGCCGGCCGGTTGCAGCTGGCGAGCAGCATCCAACAGCGACACATTCCATTCGGCGGCGATGTCCATCAGGTCGCGGCCGCCCATTTCCGGATGCGGGGTCGACCAGGTGATGGTGATGCGATGGGCATCGGTCACCTGCTTGAGGTCCAGGGTCGAGGAGCTCGCCGCATACGGATAACAATCGCAACCCACCGGGTGGGTCTTCGCCGCCTCTTCGAGGGACGCCAGCAGCTGCGGACTACGCCCCCAGTTACCGGCACCGGCACATTTGAGGTGGGAAATGATCACCGGGCTTTGCGCATGTCGACCGATCTGGAACGCCTCGTCCATGGCCTCCAGCACCGGTTCGAACTCGCTGCGCAAGTGAGTGGTGTAGACCCCGCCGAATGCCGTCAGCTCTTCGGTCAGTTGCATCACTTCATCGGTCGATGCCGAGAAGGCGCTGGCATAGGCAAGACCCGTGGACAGACCCAACGCGCCGGCCTCGAGGCTCTCGCGCAATTGCTCGCGCATCGCGCTGATTTCATCGGCGCTGGCGGTGCGAAACAGGTCGTCCAGATGATTGCTGCGCAACGCCGTATGGCCGACCAACGCGGCAACGTTCAGCGTGGTGTTTGCCGCTTCGACCGCGGCGCGGTAGGCGCCGAAGGTCGGGTAAACGAACGCAGCGGCCGTGCCCAGCAGGTTCATCGGGTCCGGCGGATCACCACGCAAACTCACCGGCGAGGCACTGATCCCGCAGTTGCCGACGATCACCGTGGTCACGCCCTGGCTGAGCTTGGGCAGCATCTGCGGCTGGCGGATCACCACGGTGTCGTCATGGGTGTGCACGTCGATGAAACCCGGCGCCAGCACATGGCCCTGTGCGTCGATTTCTTCATTGGCGCGTGCATCGCGCAAGTCGCCGATACGCTCGATGCGCCCGTTGAGAATGGCCACGTCGGCGGGGTATCCGGGGCTGTTACTGCCGTCGATGATCAGGGCGTTGCGAATCAGCGTGTCGTACTGCATGTCAGTCTCCCAGCGGCAAGTGGTCGTCGCCGCCGCGGTATTCGTCGAGGGCGAGCTTGATCCGCCGCAGACGTTCTTGATTGTCTTGAGGATTGGCCAGGGCCAGCTCGGTGGCGAGCACATCGATGGCCAGCAGCATGCCGTAGCGCGCTGCCGTGGGTTTGTAGATGAACGAGGTTTCGGCGCTTTGCAGGGGCAGGACGATGTCGGCCAGCTGCGCCAGCGGCGAATCGGCGCGGGTGATGGCGAGGATGCGCGCACCGTAGTTGCGCGCCAGCTCCACCGTTTCCACCAGTTCCGGGGTGATGCCGGTCAGCGAGCAGACAATCACCACCTGTTCAGCGCTGAGGCTGGCGGCGGTAACGCGCATCATCACCGCATCGTGGCACGCCGTGATCGGATAGCCGAGGCGCACCAGGCGCACTTGCAGTTCATCGCTGCACAGGGTCGAGCAGCCGCCCATGCCGAACGCGTGAATCATCCGCGCCTTGCCCAGCAATTTCACCGCGTCGGCGAAACGCGACTCGTCGAACGCCGCCAGGTGCTGGCGCAAGGTCGTCTCGATATCGCCGACGATCTGCCCGTAGAACGCCGACTGCTCGGGCGTGCCCGCCGGGTCGAGAAAGCGGCTGCCGACGCCGCTGGCCTGGGCCAGTTGCAAGCGCAAGTCACGCAGGTCCTTGCAGCCGACCGTACGGGCGAAACGCGACAACGTGGCGCTGCTGACCTCCGCCCGCAACGCCAGCTCATCGAGGCTGGCCGAGGCGGCAAATCCGACGTCGTCGAGCATCAGGCGGGCGATGCGCCCTTCACCGGCGCTGAAGGAATCCTGACGGGCGCGGATCTGGTAGAGGATGTCCATGCAGTGGCTCCGGTTAAATCAGGTAAGAAAGGCCAACGGTCAGGCCGAAGGCGACGACCGAGATCAACGTCTCGAGCACGGTCCAGGTCTTGAAGGTTTGGGCAACGGTCATGTTGAAGTATTCCTTGATCAACCAGAAACCGCCGTCGTTAACGTGGGAAAAGATAACCGACCCCGCGCCCGTCGCCAGCACCAACAGTTCCGGATGGGGATAACCCAGACCAATGGCCACGGGGGCGACCACACCTGAAGCGGTGGTCATGGCCACAGTGGCAGAACCGGTGGCGATGCGCATCAGCGCGGCAAACAGCCAGCCCATCAACAGCGGCGACAGATGAAACTCGTGGGCCAGGCCGACGATCTGGTCGGTGACGCCGGCGTCCACCAGAATCCGGTTCAGGCCACCACCGGCACCCACCAGCAGGGTGATGCTCGCGGTCGGCGCCAGGCATTCGTTGGTGAACTTGAGGATCGATTCGCGGTTGAAACCCTGGGCCAGGCCGAGGGTCCAGAAGCTCAGCAAGGTGGCCAGCAACAGCGCGATCACCGAGTTGCCGATGAACAACAAAAACTGGTTGAAACCTGTACCCGGCGTGGAAATCAGATTGGCCCAGCCGCCGATCAGCATCAACACCACCGGCAACAGAATGGTCGCCATGGTGATGCCGAACCCCGGCAGGCTGTCGCGCGGTTCGCGCTCCAGGAATTGGCGTTCCAGCGGGTTTTCTGCTGGCAATTGAATGCGCGGAACAATGAATTTGGCGTACAGGGGACCGGCGATGATCGCGGTCGGAATGCCGATCGCAATCGCATAGAGCAAGGTCTGCCCCACCGACGCCTGATACACCTGCACCGCGAGCATTGCCGCCGGGTGCGGCGGCACCAGCGCATGCACCACCGAGAGCCCGGCGACCATCGGCAAGCCGACCATCAGGATCGATACGCCCACGCGCCGCGCCACCGTAAAGGCAATCGGCACCAGCAAGACGAAACCGACTTCGAAGAACAGCGGCAGCCCCACCAGGAACGCGATGCAGACCATCGCCCAATGCGCGTTCTTCTCGCCAAAACGGTCGATCAAGGTCCGCGCCACCTGCTCGGCGCCGCCGGATTCGGCCATCATCTTGCCGAGCATCGTACCCAGCGCCACCACCAGCGCGATGTGCCCCAGCGTCTTGCCGACACCCGCCTCGTACGCCCCCACCACACCCGACGGCGGCATCCCCGCCACCAGCGCCAGGCCGATGGAAATCAGGGTGATGACAATGAACGGGTTGAGCCGGTAACGGGCGATCAGAACGATCAGTGCAATGATGGCGATGGCGGCATACACCAGCAGCCAATAGCCGAAGGACAGGGTCATGCGGTACTCCTCGAGAGGGTCACGTCGAAATATTTGTGAAACTCTTAAAACATTTCGAGGCGTTATTTTCAAACGAGGTGAAAATAATTTTCGTACAGAGGTAAGACATGTCGCACAGAGGTATGCCGTGTCGCAAATTATGAAAGTCGGCCGTGTGAATTTTCATCGCCGACTGTCAGATCGTTCCCCTATCAGCGTGGGAACGATCGAACGGCTGACTTCAGTCGTGCTGCATCCGCGCGCGCTTGAGCAGTTTCTTGCAACGCTCGGACAAATGCAGCACCCGCAGGTGCTTGCCGGCCCTGGCGTAGCGCTCGCGCAAGGTGCCCAGCGCGGCGATGGCCGAATAGTCGACAAAACTCAAGTGACGGCAATCCAGGGTCACTTGCGCCGGGTCGTTGGCCGGATCGAATTGATTGAGAAAGGGTGTGGTCGAGGCGAAGAACAGCGTGCCATGCACCCGGTACAGCTTGCTGCCGTCGTTCTCCAGATGACTGTCGGCATACAGCTGTCGGGCCTGCTGCCAGGCGAAATTGAGTGCCGCGATGATGATGCCGCAGAGCACCGCGGTGGCCAGGTCGGTGAACACAGTAATCACCGTCACTGCGATGATCACCAGCACGTCGTTCACTGGCACTTTGTTCAGTACCCGCAACGAAGCCCAGGCGAAGGTCTGCTGCGACACCACGAACATCACCCCAACCAACGCGGCCAAGGGAATGCGCTCGATCAGCGGCGACAGGAACAGGATGAACAGCAGGATCGACACCCCGGCCACCACCCCGGACAAGCGCCCGCGACCGCCGGAACTGAGGTTGATCACGGTCTGGCCGATCATGGCGCAACCGCCCATGCCGCCGAACGCACCGGACACCAGATTCGCCGCCCCCAGCGCCACGCACTCGCGATCCGGGAAGCCACGGCTTTCGGTGATTTCGTCGGTGAGGTTCAGGGTCAACAGGGTTTCCAGCAAGCCGACCAGCGCCATCAGGATCGCGTAAGGCGCGATGATGCGCAGGGTCTCCAGATTCCACGCAATGTCCGGCAGCGCCAGGGTCGGCAAGCCACCGGCAATGTGCGCCATGTCGCCCAGGGTGCGGGTCGGCAGGCCGAGCAGATACACCGCCAGGCCCACGCCGAGGATCGCCACCAGCGCCGGCGGCACCGTACGGGTCAGGCGCGGCAGCACGTAGACAACCGCCATGGTCACCGCGACCAGGCCCAGCATCATGTACAGCGGCGTACCGCTCAACCAGGTCTCACCGCTCTTGAAGTGCTCCAGTTGCGCCAGGGCAATGATAATCGCCAGGCCGTTGACGAAACCGAGCATCACCGGGTGCGGCACCATGCGCACCAGCTTGCCGAGCTTGAGCAGCCCGAACGCCATCATGATCAGCCCGCCCAGCAACACCGTGGCCAGCAAGTACTGCACACCGTGTTGCACCACCAGCGCGACGATCACCACGGCCATCGAGCCGGCCGCGCCGGAGACCATGCCCGGCCGCCCGCCGAACAGTGCGGTCAGGGTGCAGATGATGAACGCACCGTAGAGCCCCATCAGCGGGTTGAGATGGGCCACCAGCGCGAACGCGATGCACTCGGGCAACAGGGCGAAGGAAGTGGTAAGTCCGGCCAGGACATCGGCGCGTAGACGTTTTGCTTTCATGGGGGGGACCGCACACAGGGAAAAACGAAAAAGAGTGTGCGGATGTTACGGAATCGAGGGCCGAGCGGCCATCATCTGTGTCATCGAAAAAGTCTTCGCGAGCAAGCCCGCTCCCACATTCGATCGCATTCCTTCTGACGGAGCGCGATCAATTGTGGGAGCGGGCTTGCTCGCGAAGAACGATGACGCGATCTATAGCGAACTCACACCATCTCCTCGCGAATCCACTCCACCACCGACGTGCGCTTCGGCACCCAACCCAGCAACTCCCGCGCATGCTTGCCACGAACCCGACTGTTGGAGCCCAAACCATAGTTGGCCATCTCATAACCCCACTCGGCTTCGGCGTCCTTGAGCGGCCAGTCCTGCGGCTCGCCCAGGTTCAGCGCCTTTGCCATGGCAGTGGTCATGTCGATGAACGACGCTTCTCCGCTTTCAACGAAGTAGAAGGTGCCAGGTACGTTTTCAGTCAGCGCCAGCAGGTACAGAGAAACCACGTCTTCGATGTGCACATTGGACCAGATGTTCCGCCCCGTGCCGACATGGCGCACCACGCCACTTTTACGTGCCTGTTTGAGCAGGCGCGGCAGCTGCACGCTGTCGCGATGCACACCCAGGCTGTGGCCGTAGATCAAGGTGTTGCAGATCACCGCCGAGTTCACCCCATCCATGGCCGCCGCCAGGATCAGAGTATCGATGGCCACGCGCGCAGCTTTGTCCACGGTCGGCTCTGGCAGGTTGTCTTCGAAGTAGATGACATCACTGGATTTGCCGCCCGAGGCATCGCCGACGATGCTCGAACCGCTGGTGTGCAGGAATACTTTGCCAGAACCGCGCAAGGCATCGAGCAAGGCCTCCACCGCACCACGATGATCGCTGCTGGCCGCGTTGATCACAGCGTCCGCGGCCAGCGCCTGATCGGCTAACAGGGCAGAGTCGTCGAGGGTGCCGATCACCGGGGCGATGCCCAGCGCACGCAGTTCATCCGCTTGTTCGGCGCTGCGCACCAGGCCGGTGACGTTGTGGCCGGCCTGGACCAGTCCCGTGGCGATGGAGCCGCCGATAAAACCGGCAGCGCCGGTAACGAATACGTTCATGGAGAAACTCCCTGCGTGGATAAGTGATGCAAGGAGTATCAAGGAGCGATCACTGCCGAAAAATGCCCTCTGACCCAATTCACTTTTGCGCAGGAATCACGAATCAGCCCTTGAAATCTGCGCTCGCATAACCCGCCAACTTGCCCTGGATAAAGTCCAGGAAGCATTGAATCCGCAGGGCCAGTTGCGAGTTGCGGTAGTACACCGCGTTGATCGGCTGGCGGTAGCCGCTGTTGAATTCACCCAGCAACACTTTCAAGCGCCCGGCACGAATGTCTTCGATGGTCATGAAGTGTGACAGGCTGGCGATGCCCTGGCCGTCCAGAGCTAGATGGCGGATGGTCTCGCCGCTGGAGGCGCTGATCGACGCCTGGATCGGCCAGCGATCGCCATGCACATAACGCAGCGGCCATTGGTTGAGGCCTTCGTTCTGGGTGAAGCCCAGCAGCGTATGGTCAGCCAGATCGGCCACGGCTTGCGGGGTGCCGTGTTTTTCCAGGTACGCCGGGCTGGCGACGATGTGCAACGGGCTGCAACCCAGGGAGCGGGCATGCAACGTCGAGTCAGTCAGGGTGCCGATACGGATGGCGATGTCGGTGCTCTGCTCAAGCAGATCGATGATCAGATCATTGCTGTTGAGTTCAAGCTGGATGTCGGGGTAGAGCCTGCGGAACTCATCGATGTAGGGCACGATGGCGTGCAGCATGAACGGCGATGCCGCGTTGATCCGCAGACGCCCGGACGGCGTTTGCTGGCGCGAAGACAGGCGCTCTTCGAGCTCATCCATCTGATCGAGAATGCGCTTGGCGTGCTCGAAGAAATACTTGCCCTCTTCGGTCAGGTCCATGCGCCGTGTGGTGCGATTGATCAAGGTGGTGTCGAGCTTGGCCTCCAGCCGCGACAGCGTACGACTGACCGCCGAGGGCGTTTGCCCGACCTGCTCGGCCGCCGCAGAAATCGACCCGCATTCAATCACGCAGACGAAAATCTGCAATTCATCGGATCTGGCTTTCATCGATAGTCCTGCGTCGTTCTATTGTGCAGAGGAAGTCCATTGTGGCGAGGGGGCTTGCCCCCGTTCGGCGGCGAAGCCGTCGTAAAATCGACATACGCGGTGTATCTGAACCTCCGCGCGCACCGGTTATGGGTCCGCTTCGCGCACCAACGGGGGCAAGCCCCCTCGCCACAGGAACTGTGCCTGACTCAAACAATCGATAGTAGCCCGAAACAGTTACGACGACAGGCCAAACACCTCACTCAAATGCCGCTCATAACGCGCCACATCGCCTTCGATGTCCGGACGCTTCATCACGTCCACGCAGAGGAACGTCGGCAAACCGGTCATGCCCAGGAACTCGTTGGCCTTGTGGAACGGGAAGTACACGGCGTCCACGCCTTTGGCTTCGAAGAAGTCGGTCGGGTCGTCGAAGGCTTGCTGCGGGGCGTTCCAGGTCAGCGACAGCATGTACTGCTTGCCGTGGATCAGGCCACCGCTGCCGTACTTCTGCGAGGCGTCGGAGCGAGTGCGGCCGTCGCTGGCATAGAGGCTGCCATGGCCTTCGGTGAAGACTTCGTCGATGTACTTCTTCACGGTCCACGGCGCGCCCATCCACCAACCGGGCATCTGGTAGATGATCACGTCGGCCCAGAGGAACTTGGCCACTTCTTCGGCAACTTCGTAGCCCTCATCGATGAAGGTGGTTTTCACATCCATGCCGCCACGATCCAGCACGCTCAACGCGGCTTCATGCAGGGTGGTGTTGTAGCGGCCGTCGGAGTGCGCAAATTTTTTGCCGCCATTGAGCAACAGGACTTTTTTCATGGGAGATCTCGGGAAGGGTCGGGAATTCAATGGCGGCAGAGTACCGATCGGCCTCGCGCGGAATAAGCCTCGGTTTGGCAAAATTCATTTGACCTACAAGCACGAATCAACAGGCTATTGTTGCCTTAGACTGGCGCCAGTTCTGACTTGAGGAGAGATGTAGATGAGTGAAATCCAGGGCTTCATCCTGCACGCCAAGACCCGTCCGGAAAAATCCGACGCCTTCGAAGCATTTTTCAGCGGCTACGTGGAGGCGAGCCGAGCCGAACCCGGTTGCATCGAATACCACATGTTGCGCGACAAACAGGACCCGAGCCTGTTCATCTTCTACGAGATCTGGCAATCCCAGGCCCACCTCGACGTGCACTCGAACCTGCCACACATGAAGCAGTTCCTCGAGCAGCGTGATGAGTACCTGGAGCGGGATTTCGAGATCCGCGCCATCGACATGATCAGCCGGTCGTCCGCTAGCCGCTGATCAGCAAGTGGCCGCCGAGCAACCCCATGCCAACGAAGAACACGCGCTTGAACCACAGCGCGCTGATCCGTTGGCGCAGCGTTTGCCCCAGCCACATGCCGAGCATGGCCGGGATCAGCGCCAGCAGCGATGCGCTCAACTCGCCCCCACCGAGAGCGCCGCGCCATAACAAGCCACCGGCCAGGGCCAGGGTCGAAACGGTGAACGACAGGCCCAGTGCCTGCACCAGTTCGTCCTTGCTCAAGCCCAGCGCTTGCAGGTACGGCACCGCCGGAATCACAAACACGCCGGTGGCCGAAGTGATGACGCCGGTCAGCAGGCCACACAGCGGACCGAACCAGCGTTCGCGGCGCCGCCCCACGCGCAGGGTCGGCAGGAACAAACCGCTCAGCGCATAGAGCAACAACGCCGCCCCCAACCCTCGCACCACCCAATGGCCACCGCTCATGCCGATCCACAGAGTGCCTGCCCCGGTGCCCATGAAGATCGCCAGCAACATCGGCCACAACCGTTTGACCAGCCCCGACAGATGCCCGCCGAATGCCAGTTGCCAAACGTTGGTCAGGGTCGCCGGAATGATCAGCAGCGCCGCAGCCTGCGACGGCGCCATAGCCAGGCCGAGCAGGCCCATGGCGACCGTGGGCAGGCCGAGACCGATCACGCCCTTGATCATGCCGGCCAGCATGAAGGTGCCGATCACCAACAGTGACAAGGCCAGGCCGAGATTCTGGTAAAACGCCGAGAGTGTATTCATGGGGCTATGGTGAGCCCGCCAGGGTTGATTGAAAATCTGCCATATACTGAGGTTGCCTCTTGCTTTGGTAGAGGCTGAGTATTTCGCTGCAGCGACTGGCGCCTTCGCGATGTAGAAACGGACACATCCTTTACGATTGAAACCGGGGACATCCTTTACGTTTCTGTTGGCTTGAAAGGCGGCTCTCGCCGCTTTTCAGCCTGCCTAATAGGTAACTGCAGAGGTAAATATCCCACA